>CAJOOA010000053.1 GCA_905236055.1 Candidatus Gastranaerophilales bacterium
CGACGGCGAAATGGTAATGCCTGGTGATAACGTTGTTATGACAGTTGAACTTATCGCTCCGGTAGCTATCGAAGAAGGTATGAGATTCGCTATTCGTGAAGGCGGAAGAACAGTTGGTGCCGGTGTCGTTGACAAAATCTTGGCATAACAAGAATTTTCTATAAAAGAAAATAAAAGAAACGGTTTGTAAATACAAACCGTTTTCTTTTGTTTTTAAATAACCTTTAAATCACAGAATTTAAACTTAAATTCCCTCGTCATCTTCTGCATTTTCTTCCTCAGTTTTCGGAGCTTCAATTGTTACTCCTAATTCTGTAAGAGCCGCTCTTGCTTTAGGTGCGAGTGCAGTATCAGAAAAGTTTTCCAAGATTGTCTTGTAGCAATCAATTGCTTCGGGTTTCATTTCGCGAAGCTTATAAACATTCCCTGCCTTATAATAAAGCGGAGCCAATTCGCTTGCTGTTGCTACAAGCATTGAGTTGTCAAGTTTTATTTTAATACTTATCAATGTTTCATTGTCCTTTGGCGATAACAATGAACGTCCGTAAATTTTCTTTGTAATATTATCAATATCATCTGACATTTGCTGAACTTCTTCTTTAGAAAGCTTTCCTGCTTTTTTTGCAGCGGATACGTCAAGAGATATTGCAGATAGAACTAAAAATCCAGCTATCATCCATATAAATATTTTTTTCATTTTTCACTCCGATACTTTTACATTATACCCTTACTCTATTATATAAAAAAGTTGCTTTTTATCATCAATTAAATGTATGATTATGTGTATGGAAAAATATGTTTACCAAATGTTTATTCTGGGACTGGAAAACGTTGAAGAACCCTTAAATAAAGGGCTTGGAGGCGTAATATTCTTCACAAAGGATATAAATTCAGATGAGCAGCTTAAAAGCGATATAAAAAAAATAAAACAGGCAGCTATTATTCCTCCTTTTATTTCAATAGATCAAGAAGGAGGGAGAGTTGAACGAACAGAAAATATTCGTCCTAAAAGACTTTCGGCAAAATATGCTTGTGAAAAGGGCATTTTGAAATCACAGTCGGAAGAAATTGCTAAAGAACTTTCGGAATGGGGATTTAATTTAAACTTTTCCCCGTGCATAGATGTGAATACAAATCCAAATAACCCGATAATCGGAGAAAGGGCATTTTCTGATAACCCCGATGAAGTTATCAAAGGGATGGATATAGTTATAAATGCTATGAGAGAGAATGGTATTATTCCTTGTGTAAAGCACTTCCCCGGACACGGAGATGCTGACAAAGATAGTCATTTAACTTTACCAGTCATAGATTCAACCCTTGATGAAATGGAAACTGTTCATATCAAACCATTTAAGTATGCAGTAAAAAATAATATTGAAATGATAATGGCTGCGCACATATACTGTTCGTGTTTTGGCAAAGAAATTATTCCGGCTTCTTTAAGTACAAATGCACTGAACTATTTAAGGAATACTCTCGGATATGAAGGTATCATAATCTCTGATGACATGGTCATGAAAGGGGTGCAGACGTACGGAAGCTTGGAAGCATGCATTACGGGAATTAATGCAGGATTAAATATGTTTATATTCCGTAATTCCGACGAACAAACAATAAATATGATAAACAACTTGTGCAAAGTTGTTGAAAATGATAAAAATCTTCGTGAAAAAGTCATGTCATCTTATACAAAAATAACAAAATTAAAAGCTTTATATGGTATTATTGATTAAGAGGAGCTTTGTGTGAAAAGGATATTAGTAACAGGCGGAGCAGGTTTTATTGGCTCGCATTTGTGTAAAAAATTAGTAGAAGAAGGTCATTATGTTATTTGTCTGGATAATTTTTTGACAGGCAATATTGAAAATGTGAAGAATCTTCTTAACGAGTCCAATTTTGAAATAATTGAACATGATATAGAAAACGAAATCGACATAAAGGTCGATGAAATTTACAATTTGGCGTGTCCTGCAAGTCCGCCGCACTATCAATTTAATCCCGTAAAGACAGTCAGGACTTCTGTTGTGGGTATTGCGAACATGCTTGAGCTTGCTAAAAGCAATAATGCAAAAATTTTACAAGCTTCAACAAGTGAAGTATACGGGGACCCGCTGGAGCATCCGCAAAAAGAAACTTATTGGGGAAACGTTAATCCCATCGGAATAAGAAGCTGTTATGATGAAGGTAAACGCTGTGCAGAAACTTTAATGATGGATTACCACAGGCAATTTGGCACCAATATTAAAATTGTACGTATTTTTAATACTTATGGCCCAAATATGCACCCTAATGACGGCAGAGTCGTCTCTAATTTTATTGTACAAGCACTTAAAAATACAGATATTACGATTTACGGCAAAGGGGACCAAACTCGTTCATTTTGCTACGTTTCAGATTTAGTTGATGGTTTGATACGAATGATGAATACGTCAGGGTTCACCGGCCCTGTTAATTTGGGTAATCCTTCCGAAAGAACTATTCGTAGTTTAGCTGAATTGGTAATTAAAAAAATTAATTCCAACTCAAAAATTATATATAAACCCTTGCCAAGCGATGACCCTGTAAAGCGTAAGCCGGATATTACACTTGCAAAAACAGAATTAAATTGGCAGCCGTTTGTTGGTATAGATGAGGGGGTGGATTTAACCATCTCTTACTTCAAAACTAAACTCAACATATTGTAACATTATGGCAATTTTTTGGGATTTTCTGTTTTATATATAGTATGGGAATAAATGTAGGAAAAATAAACGGCGTATCGTTTAAAGCGGTAAAACCGATTACAAACCCGATTTCAAGCGATTCTGATGAAATTAAAATAACAGAATTGCCTAAAGGTCGTGCCGATTTTGGCGTAAAAATCCCTCAAAAATATTCAAAATTAGGTGTTTCCGAACTTGAAAACGGACTTGAAATACATTCATATAAACTCGCAAACGGACATAGAGTAACCATTATTCCCATGGAGAATTCTCCGACCACAGTAAAAAATTATGTAAACGTTGGTTCTATGAACGAAACTGAAGATATCAAGGGGATTAGCCATTTTCTCGAACATATGGCATTTAACGGTACGAACGGATCAGACGGCTACATGAAACTTGAACGCGGAGATTCATTTAAAAAAATTGATGAACTTGGCGGTTGGACAAACGCAAGCACGAATTATTCATTAACTGATTACGTAAATTCAACTCCTTTATTGAATGATAACGATTTAGAACAACAAATTAGAGTCATTGCAGCAATGACAGAAGATTTGAAATTGTCTTCCGACATGGTTGAAAAAGAAAAATTTCCGGTTTGTTCTGAAATTGATATGATTATGGATAATCCCACAACAATTGCGGTAGACCAAACCGTTAGAAGCTTATTTAATATAAAAAGCTCTGCAGACGAATTAGTCGGAGGAAGCGTAAAACACATACAAAACCTTGATAGACAAAAAGTCCTTGATTATTATAACAAATACTATACTCCTGATAATATGCATCTCGTTATAACCGGAGATGTTAATCCGGATGAAGTGATGAGTATTGTTTCTAAAAATTTCTCTTCAAAGAAACTCCCTCAAGGTAAAAAATACGATTCCAAGTTAACGCCTATTGAACAAAATGTCAGAAAAGATTTTATCACTGATAAATCCTCTTCGGCAAATATTGTTTTGGGGTTTGCAGGACACAAACCAAACGATGTTAAATCAGAAATAATTTCAGAAATAGTTTCTTCATACATTTATTCCACAAATTTCGGCATTTCTGAAGAATTGAAGAAACTAAATGCCTTCGGATATTTAGGTACTGAAAAAATAAGTACCAATCCTAATAATCCAACCTTTATTTATTATGGACTTGAGAGCTCGGAAGAGAATTCAGAGAAGGTTTTGAAACTCGTTTTTGACAAATTTTCTCAAATTAAAGTTACTGATGAAAAAGTTCTGAATAATATAAAAGAACAAATGTCTATGAACTTCAATGATATGCTTGAATATTCATCGGCTCTCAATGATTTTGTCGGCAAATCTGCGTTTAATAATAATTTTGAATACATAACGAATTATAATTCAGTCCTCAAAAGCATTACTCTTGACGACGTAAATGAATATATTCAAAAATATATGGATATATCAAAAGCCGCAGTAACAGTTGTTCATCCTGAAACAACAGAAAAAAATATTTATGACAATTATGAGAATGCAAAATCATTGAGTTTCAAAGGGAAACACAAACTTCCTTTAAATAACGATAAAATTTCAGAAATGACATTGGATAACAATTATAAAATTGCTTTTTCAGAGTCAAATAATAACAATGCACTATTTTATATTAATTTAAATTATGACGTTCCCAAAGATATCAACCCAGCTGCCTTTTTAGTACTGAATAATTTGTTATCAAAAGGAACGGCAAAACAGTCAGAGAAAGAATTTAATAAATATCTTGAAGATAATAACCTTGACGTCGGTGGATATATAGGCAAATCCGGCCTTTCAATCAGAGGTTATTCTTCCGTAAATAATTTTGAAAAAGCGGCTGAAAAAGCTATGGAGCTCCTTGATAGTCCCAGAATTACTGACGAAGAAGTTGAAAAAGCGATTTCTCAGTTAAAAGATTCATATGCCAGATATGACAAATCCGCAAACGATCTTTATGAAGAATATGAATCGAAGAATAATCCCCACTATAATTCGATTTCTGAAATAAAAGCCGGCTTAGACAAAGTAACAACAAAAGATGTTCAAAACCTTCATGAATATATAAAAAATAATTCTCAAGGAATAATAACCGTAAACATTCCGGAAGTATCAAAATTTTTGAAAGTGCGTGCATATAATGAATTTTCAAAATTCAATGCAGTAAACCCGCTTGATTATAAATTGGAAAAAATTTATACGGAAAATCCCGACTCGGTAGTTTTAACCGAAGCCAGAAATGTTTCTCAGGCAGAAATTGCTCAAACATATAAATTTAAAACTGATGATTCAATAAAATCAAAATTGACATTGAATATAATGAACTCCATCTTGTCGTCATCTGATACGATCGGCTTGTTTAACAGCTTAAGAGAACACGATCATTTGGCATACAGAGTAAATTCTTCCCAATTCAGTGACGGAGATTGCGGTGAAGTATCGCTTTATATCTTAACCTCAACAGATAACAAGGAAACCGGTACAACAAGTTATGATAATCTGCAAAAATCAATTAAAGGGTTTCACAGGCAAATAAATAAACTGCTGAATTCCGAATACAAGGATTCTGATTTGGAAACTGCCAAACGTAAATTGAAAGCATCTCTTTTGAATAAAGAATCCGCGGGTTCAAGATTAGGCGCAATATCAAATGCTTTGAGCATGGGCGAATCATTAGATTACCAAAACCGTGCGTTTACAATGATAGATTCAATTACCAGAGAAGATATAGATAATCTGTCCCAAAAAGTTTTTGCCAATAAACCTGTATATTCAATAGTTGCATCACAAGATACCCTTGATTATAACAAGAAATTTCTGGAAGACATTGTTAAGTAGAACCTTAGATTGAAAGTTCTCGACCCATTTTCTCAATAAATCATACCATTTCACGCATCCCCCCTTGATAAATGTTAAAAAAAACACTATGATAACTATGTAATGGAAGACGGATACAATATATCATTTAATGAAATAAGAGAGCTGCTTAAGGAAGAACATTATCAGGAAGATGATATTGCTGAATTGGAGCAAGCTTTTGAGTTTGCCAAAAAGAAACATGAGGGTCAATTCAGGGTTTCGGAAGAGCCATATATAATTCATCCGATTGAAGTTGTTAAAATTCTTATCGGCTTAAGAGCGGATAAACACACTCTTATGGCAGGATTTCTTCATGATATTTTGGAAGATACAAACACTACCCCTGATGAGATTAAAGATAATTTTGGAGAAGATGTCCTAAGTCTTGTCCAAGGCGTTACCAAACTCGGAAAATTAAAGTTCAAATCAACGGAAGAACGTCAGGCAGAAAACTTTAGACGAATGTTTATTGCAATGGCAAGCGATATTCGTATAATTTTATTAAAGCTTGCTGACAGATTACATAATATGCGGACTTTAAATTATATGTCCGCTCAAAAGCAGCAAAAAATTGCTCAGGAAACTATTGATATCTTTGCTCCGCTTGCCAATCGATTGGGGGTCGGTAAAATCAAGGCCGAGCTCGAAGATTTATCTTTGAAATATCTCCATCCTGACAAATATTACGAAATTGCTCAACTTGTTTCACAGAAAAAGGCAGAACGTGAGTTGGCTGTTAACGAACTTATAGACACCATAACAAAAGACGTTAAGAAAAGCGGCATAAATGCAACAATAACAGGAAGAGCAAAGCATTATTACAGCATTTACAAAAAAATGGAAAGATTAAATGTTCAATTCCATGATTTGTATGACATAACAGCTGTACGTGTAATCGTTGATTCAGAAAAAGAATGTTATGAAGTTTTGGGCTTAATACACTCCCGATTTAAACCAATTCCCGGGAGATTTAAAGATTATATTGCGATGCCGAAAGGAAACATGTACCAATCGTTGCACACTTCCGTAATCGGACCAAGACAAAAGCCGTTGGAAGTTCAAATTCGAACTTGGCATATGCACGAAATTGCCGAATATGGTGTCGCTGCACATTGGAGATACAAAGAAAAAGGGTCTAAAAAAGCAGATTCTACAAGCGATATTAAATTCTCTTGGATGAGAAAGCTTGTTGAATATAACAAAGATACCCAAGATGCAGAGGATTATGTCAACTCAGTTAAGCTTGACATCTTTTCGGATCAGGTTTTTGCTTTTACGCCTGGAGGTGATGTTATAGATTTACCGCAAGGCGCAACTCCTGTAGATTTCGCTTACCGTATTCACTCGGATGTAGGACACAAAACAGTAGGTGCTCTTATTAACGGCAGAATTACACCTCTTGATACAAAGCTTAAAAACGGTGATATCGTAGAAATTATGACTTCTAAAGTTGCAGCGCCACGCTTGGATTGGTTGAATTTTGTCGTTACAAAACAGGCCACATCAAAAATTAAGCAATGGTATAAAAAGAATAAGCGTGAAGACCACATCGAAATCGGACGGGCTAATCTTGAACACGAGCTTACGAAAGCCGTATTCGATGAATATATGAAAGCCGGAGAGTTCGAAAAGGTCGCAAAACAAATGAATTATGTGACCTCAGAAGACATGTTTGCAGCTTTAGGTTACGGAGAAACAACTCTAAATAAAATAATTAACAGATTATCTAAGCCACAAAAACAAGAACAGGAAGAGGAACGAGTGTTTCAACATCATTCCAAAAAATCTTCCGAAAAAGATATTATCGGGTTGGAGGGTTTACTTTATTCTTTTGCACGCTGCTGTTCCCCAATCCCCGGAGAACCCATAGTGGGTGTTGTTACACGTTCTAAAGGCGTAAGCGTCCACCGGCTTGATTGCAAAACACTTGACGACATAGCTCCTGAACGGCTTTTGGACATACATTGGGCAGAAAATAATATAAATAAGACTTATACAACAACTATTCGTGTAGAAACAGCAGAAAAAATGGGGCTTTTAAAGGATATTATTAGTGTCGTTTCCGATAATAATACAAATATTATTTCTGCAAATGTTAAATCAAAAGGCAAAGTCGGAATCATTGAACTCGGCATCGAATTGGATAATATTGATACTCTAAGACGTGTAATGACAGCTATACAAGCTATGCCGGATGTTTTCAGTGTAAAAAGAATCCAGACATCTTATACAACTTCTAATTCACAAAATTTTTCAAAGAAAAGCGGTAAACAACAAAAAAAGCCGCAGAAAAAGAATAACTAAACTTTATTAAACGATTTTTTATTCTCTTTTTTGTCATACGGATAGTTTCTGTAATATTCAACTGCATCTGATAAACCTTTACGAATAACAGCTAATCGTTCCAAGTCTTCTTTCTTTTCTACTTCAAGTGTGTGCTTTGCTTTCTCATTTTTAGACTTTGCACTAATCATTGTTTTGTAATATTCTTTGGTAAGCTTTTCTATAGAATCATAGTAACTTGTAAGAATTTTTTCATCATCTGTACTTAAACTTATAGGCATTCGTTTTTTAATACCAAAAATGTCATAATTTTTTGCATTTTCATAAATTTTTTGCGAGATTTCAGTACTAAATATTTTTGATATAAGGTCTGTATATCTTTTTATCAATTCCAGAGTTTCACTATTAGCATGGTTAAATATATGAAGTTCTTTAAATTGTCTTGTATAACTATATATTCTCTTAGACTCTTCATGTTTAGTTTTTGCATATTCAGGGCCTGTGAGAATAATTAACTCATGAAAAGGATTTTTAGACAGTTGAAGCTTTTTAGGGCCCTGCTTAATTAGTCTTATTTGTATATCTTCATACCCTGACATTTGCGGCTTACCTATAAAATGTATTACACCTAGAGGAAGTGCATCGGTTTGCAATAACGCTCTATCCAGTCTTATATCAACATCAGGACACATAGCTTCATTATTCTTGATTTCATCCTCATTTGGTGTATATCCTCTTATAATTGCTTGTTGTAGAGGCATTTCAGTATACGCAACAATATAACCTCTTTTTGCTAATTCAGGTAATATTTTATAAAAAAGTATTGATAGGTCATAAATATTTTTGCAATATAAAGTTGCTCTTACCCTATCTAATATTTTAAATGTTTTTTGGCGCTTCATTTTAGATAAAACCGCCGGTACCGATTTTATAGCATTAGGTTCACAATATTCTCTGTCAAAAGATACGCCAAAATCTTTTAACTTCGTAGCAATAGATTCCAATACATCCATATATATAGTTGCAATTTCAGATAAATTTTTATTGTTATTGGCAACTGTTTTCTCAATAAAATTTTCAAACTTTACAGTTCCTTTAAAAGAAACTGTATCTTTTTCGATTGGCTTTTGCATTCTTAAGCCGTACGGGCGGCTATAGTCAGCCCTACGTGCTTGTTGTTGATTAAATATGGTTATTGGATTTATCTTCAAGATTTGCATACTACACACTCAAAAGCTTCACACTGACCATATAAAACTCCTGAATCTGAAAATTTGCCTGTATTTAACCAAATGTTAAGAAATTGTAACTTCTTCTTTCACAGGAGTGGAAACTCTGTTTTCGAATCCTGTCAATTCACAAATCTGTTCGGCCCACTGATTAACAATCTCTTCATCCGGCAGTTCATAAGATATAGGCTTGCCGATTTTTAAAGTCATATGCTTTTCAAAAAGCTTGTGCGCATAGCCATCAAAACCACAGACCGCAACTGGAACAATATCTGCTTTATGTTTTTTTGCAAATAATGTAAATCCCTTATTAATATTCCCTATGACCGGCTCATTAACTATATGTCCCTGAGGAAAAATACCCAATGACCAATCTGTATTAAAAATGGATTTTACTGTTTTAAAAGTTGCGAGTTCAGGTTTCTCACGATTAACGGCAAACCCACCTAAAGAAATACACATAGCTCTTAAAAGCCAACTTGGGCTGGTAAACAATTCTTTTTTGCCCATATATGCTACTTTTTTCCATACTGCATATGTCATCATCGGAGGATCAAGATAGGAAACATGGTTTCCCGCAAAAATTACTTTAGAAGTTTTGGGAACATTTTCTCTTCCTTCAATCTTAAGATTATACATGAGTTTTGACACAGGTATTACAACTATGTATACAAAAAGCATGTAATAAATTGATCTTATTAACCCATAATCCTCTTCCGTTCTTTTATTATAATTTCTTTTCCAAAACCACTCAGCCATTTATACCTCTATACTTCGACTAATTCTTCCACTTTAAAACCGGTTAATTCTTGAATAGATTTTCTCCATTCCTCAACCATATTTTCAACATTCTCCGAATAAGGAATTACTTTCCCTATTTTTACTACAATTTTCCCGCTAAACGGAAGATGCTTTGCCTCCTCCGAACCCGTTATTCCAACCGGCAAAATACCACACTTAGTAGTTTTTGCCAATGATGCAAATCCTTTTGTAATATCCGAAATCGTTCCGGGCGCCTGTCTTTTCCCCTGTGGGAAAATACCGAATACCCACTTAGTTTTTCTTATAGTAAGAACTGTTCTTATTGTAGAAACACTCAGGTTTTCTCTGTCAACGGCAAATGCACCAAGCCAATTCAACCACCAGCACAAAAAGGGATTATAAAACAATTCTTTTTTAGCCATAAAAGCTACCGGTCTGGGCATAATAGCCGCAATCATCGGCGGATCTAAGGTCGAAAGATGGTTCGGCGCTACAATATAATCATTTGTCTGCGGAATATTTTCCTTTCCGTATACTTTCAATCTGTAAATTAACTTTAACCTTAGCATGTAGCACCAATGAGTTATTATAAACTGAAAAACTCCTCTCCAAAAATTAAAGAATTTTTGTTCTCTTGAAGCTGCATTTCTCTTTTTCTTTTTTTCTTTTGGCATATTAAAAAGCTCCGTTTATAACACCATTTTAGCATGAATAATTACATAGTCGGAAATCAAAAACCTAATTTTCACCTTCACGAAAAACATCTTCCAAATGTTTAATCTGTTCATCCATATCTTCATCGGAATCAGTATCTAAATCGGATATACTCTTTTTCCTTTTTTTAGAATTGATAACAGATGCAACATTATTCATCGCAAGAGAATTCAAAGTGGCTCTTAAAAGAGCACTTCTGTCAACAAAAGGTTGATTATAAAATGGGTCCATTTCTTCATTTTCAGCAGGGGGAAGATACATTGCCTCTGAGCCATATTTTTCCTGACTCATCCTGGCAGCAGTCCCGGAGGCATCTCCGCTTTTAAAATTAAAAGCGCCGCCAATTCCGAAAAATCCTGCGTTTCTGTTATCTACCACTTTTTAAACCTCGTATGGAGGATGCGTTCTTGTTACCCTCCACCCATAATATAACCTCTAAAAAAATTTTTTGCTAGTTTGTAAAAAAATTTTACATTCGTTACATTTCTTTTATACGATTTGATAAAAATTTTTCAATTAAACATAAGAGCAATAAAAAAGGGTGGTTATAATAAACCACCCTTTTTACTAAAATCCTTTACAAGAATTAAAATACTATTGTTAATTCTTCATCAGGATTCAAGCTTGAATCGTTAGTTGTATTCGGAACGATGATGTATTTGCATTCGTCAACGAATTCATAAAGTACGCCAAATGTTCCTGATACAGCGTATTTGCATATGTTGTAAACGCCTTTGCCAACTGTGATAACACCTGAGCCAACACTCTTAGCACCCTTCAAAGGATGTAAGCATGCTGTATCTACAAATGAATCTGACAAATTGTCACCAAGTTCTTCTGTTCCGTTTGCAATAATTTCAGCTGTTTCTGAAACTGATCTTCCAGCGACACCTGCAACTCTGCCAACCATAGAGAACGGAGCGCCTAATACTCTTGCAATAATATTAGGATTCTTTGTCACATCAACTTGTGCGCTTGAAAGTTTTCTTGGTAATTCAACACAAGTATCACCATTGCTGATTGTGTTAAATTCAACTTCTAAATAACCAGGTCTTTTTACACCAGGTCTTGCAACAGATACTACTTTACCTTTAATTGTAGAACCTGCGGGGAAGCAAACTCCGTTAATAGTAACATCTTCAGTTGTTTTAGCTGAGAAAGTATCATTAGCGTTAGAAGTTCTTGCACTTAACCTTTCACTTAATTTAATTTTTACAGATGTTTGCTCATATTTAGTTGCACATCCGATTGCACCGTTTGACAAATCAATTTTGAAGTGTCTCTTCATAGCTGAAATCAAGAACGCAACTTGTTCTTTTGAAAGATATTCATCGTTGATAACTTTATCTGTATCCGGAAGATAGTTGATAAGTCCTGATGCAATAACTTCATTTGTTGCAGCATAAGCCCATTCCGGAATGTATTTAAGCGGTTGACCGTTTAATACAGGAACAGCTGTTTTGCTTGCTTCAACATCCATCATTTTAGCAAAAGTACAGAATACTTCTGCCTTATTGATAGCTTTGTCCGGTTTAAATGTCTTGTCAGGATAACCTATCATAATGTCTTCTGTTAAAACTCTGTCAATTTCGTCTTTAGCCCAATAAGAAGCAGCTACGTCAGAATATTGATCAACAGCAGCTTTTGTTAAGCCCAAACCTTCAGAAATTAAGAAAGCTAATTCTGAACGAAGAACAGGCATCTTGGGATCATATAAAGCGCCTCTTTTTTGATCCATTTTTGCTTGCATATCACCAAGCATTTTCTTTGCAGAACGTGCTACGATAACGTTTTGTTTACCTGCAATTGTTTTTGCTTGACATGGCTTGTAAATTTTACCGCCGATAATCATGTCGCTATCTGCAGTTACAAGTGAATGTCCTTGTGTACCGAAAAGTGTCGGATGAGCATACGCTTGGATACTGTCATCTGCCATTGCAACACCAGCAGAAACAGCGATTACGCCCATTGCCATTAAGAGTTCTTTTGAAATTTTCATACTTCTCCTTTCATATGACTACCTATTCTAAAAGACAGTCTCTCTACTATCTATTTTGCTTTATTATATCACAAATTTTTTATTTTTTACGTTTTGGTAAAAGATATGCTTGAGGATAACAATAATCTTCTCTGAAGCCGGTTTTTCGGTACATTTTCAGAGCTTTGTAATTGTTTGTCTCAGTCGTTACATTTACTTCACTCAATTCCTTTCGTCTGAGTTTAGTCCAGTCTACCATTATTTTTACAGTCCTGTTTAAAAGAACTGATGAAAGCCCTTTTCCTCTGTGATTTTTGTCTATTGCTACAAGCGGAATGTTAGCGATTTTACCTCCGGTTATATTAGCGAATGCAAAACCGCATGGTTTTTCATTGTATAACAATACTGAAGTCGCTTCCGGAAGAAAATCACCATATATGTTTTCAGTAATTTTGTTTATTATATCCGTAACTCCCTCAATGCTCTTATAACGTGTATCATAAATTGCATCTTGAGTATCTTTAAATGCCTCATGGACAAGCTTAATTGCATCATTTTTAAACTCGTCGTTATAACATACCAATTTGTAACCTTCTTCTTTTTCAGGTAATTTCATATTCTCAAGTATTCTTTCGGAAGAAGCATTACCCATAACAAATCTTAAAACAGCAAGACCTATAAATTTAAAACCGTATCGTGCAATGTCTGCGGTAAATACGGACTGATGACCTATCATAGGATATGAAACAACTTTATTTTGTCTTTCCGCATCAGTTAATTCTAAAAATTTCTCTATCAAAAGCTTTTGTTTTGTTGTCTCATCTTCTGTTCCGAGACAATGTATCATATTAAGCTCTATTGCCTCAGAAACTGAATTAGCATATACCAAAAAAGCCGTAGGTATGTTATTTTCCTTAAGAACGATACATTTCAAGTACCCTTGTTCAACCGCATTTATAAATCCTTCGTAATCAAGCGGCTCAAGTTCAAATTTATATTCACTTATGGCCTTTGATCTAAAGTCATTATAAATTCCCTTAAATATTCTAAAGGTTTGGTCATTCAAAATTTCAACTTCGTAGCTGTTTTCTGTCATATGAATTCCTTTATATTAGGTGATGCATCTTTTCTCGTTTTGTATTAATGTATCTTTCGTTATATTTGTTAGTTTCCGATTTTATATTTATGTTTTCGTGAATAGTTAATCCATATCCCTTCAAACCGACAATTTTCTTAGGATTGTTTGTTATGAGATTAAAATTGTTGAACCCTAAATCAAGAATAATTTGCGCTCCGACACCGTAATTTCTCAAGTCCGGAGCGAATCCCAAAGAAACATTTGCTTCAACAGTATCCTGTCCTTGTTCTTGAAGTTTATACGCTTTTAATTTGTTTATAAGACCGATACCTCTGCCCTCATGGTCTCTGATATAAATTAAGGCGCCTTTGCCGTATTCATTAATCATGTGCAATGCGTTATGCAATTGCCAATTGCAATCACATTTTAAGCTGTGGAATATATCACCGGTTAAGCATTCACTATGAACACGAATCAAAGGAATTTTATCAGAGCCGTCATCTTTCACAAGCGCAACATGTTCACAACCCGTTATTGTGTCTGTATAACCGACAATGTTGAATTCGCCGAATTGGGTTGGCAAAAACACTTCAATTTCACGTTTAACAAACATTTCCCGTTTTAATCTGTAGGCAATTAAATCGGATACTGTTATGAATTTTATGTTATGTTTTTGTGCAAATTGACTTAATTCATCTCTGCGCATCATGTGCCCATCTTCTGACATAATTTCACACATTACACCTGCCGCCCTGTGTCCTGAAATTCTTGCCAAATCCACAACCGCCTCAGTATGACCGCAACGCTTTAAAACACCACCCTTTCGTGCAACACAAGGAAACATATGTCCAGGTCGCCTTAAATCAGAAGGAACTGCATCAGGTGCTATTGCAACTTCGACAGTTTTAGCCCTGTCAAAGGCGGAAATACCGGTTGTTACTCCATATTTCGGATGTGCATCGATGCTGAGCGAGAAGGCAGTTTGCATACTTTCGGTATTTCTTGAAACCATTTGCGGAAGCTCTAATTTCTCCGCAATTTCAGGTGATATAGCCAGACAAATTAACCCCCTGCATTCTTTTGCCATAAAATTTATGAACTCTGGCGTTATATATTCTGCAGAAATGATTAAATCACCTTCGTTTTCTCTGTCTTCATCATCAGCTACAATCAAAGGTTTTCCTCTTCGAAAATCCTCTAATGCTTCCTCAATTGTACTAAAAAATATATTTGTCATAGTTGTTGCACTTTGAACGCCTGTATAGAATTCTAAAATCAGATATTCGCAAAGCCGTTTTCTCTCAGAAAATCGTAGTCTATTCTTGACCTATTATCACTCGTTGATAAAAATTTTTCAATATATTTAGCCAAAATATCAACTTCAATATTAACAGAATCACCCGATTTGAGCATTTTTAAATTCGTGTTTTCAAAAGTATGTGGAATAATTGCGCATTGAATTATATTTTCAAATACTTTTGCAACCGTTAAACTTATTCCGTTTATCGTAACCGAACCCTTTTGCACAACATATTTTGAAGATTCGGCCGGCAAAGATACTTCAAGACGGTAAAATTCTCCTGTCTTGGCGAAACTTGTACATTTGCCCTGTCCATCTATGTGTCCCGTAACAATATGTCCGCCAAATCTCCCGTCTGCAGGAAGCGCTCTTTCCAAATTAACCAAATCTCCGGATTTCAAATTTCCTAATATCGTTACTTTCATAGTTTCAGGAGAAATATCCGCATCGAATAAATTGTTTCCAATACCTGTAACTGTTAGACAAACACCATCCACCGCAACACTATCACCAATTTTTAAATCAGATAATAATGTACTGCACTCAATTTGAATTTTATTCGTTGTGATTTGTCGGATTTTACCAAGTTCTTCTATAATACCAGTAAACATACGAAAATTATACCATATATAAACTAATGAGTAAATAATCGTACATATAAATTGGTTTTAAATAAGCATTGATTAGAAATAATTATAAAAATACTTCCTTTTGATTGTCAGCCGGCTGCTTAATCGGGATTTTAAATCCAAAAATATTTCGATTGTCTTCAAAGCTTTTAACATATATTTCCCCGCCATGACTTTCTATAATTTTTTTGGACGAATATAATCCAAGTCCTGTCCCGATTTCTTTGTGCAATTCGGCATACGATACATAGCGCGCAAATATTGTGTTTTGTTTTTCTTTCGGAATATATGGGCTTTTGTTTTCAAATTCAAATATGATGCTGCCGTAATCTGAGTATATTGACAAATTCAGTTCTGTATTCTTATACGCATATTTTATCGCATTTGATATAAGATTCATTATTACTCGCTTTATTTGAACTCTATCCGCATATACAAAATAAGTCCCATTTGTATTTATTTTAACAGTGAGAGATTTATCTTTTGCCACATAAATCATTTCGGAAAGACATTCATTAACCAATTCCGTAAGCGAAAATTCTTCAAAATTCAGTTTTACTGCGCCACCATAATCTCTGTATGTTGCAAGAAGTGAGGCAAGCATTCCGTTCATATAACGACAGGAATCTAAAATCATTTCAACGATTTCGTTTTGTTCGGAACTAAGCTTCCCGAATTTTCCTTTCAGCAAGAGTTCGAGTCCTCGTATTTGGGCCATTGTAGGATTTTTTAAATCGTGTCCGATTGAAGCAACAAAAGTTTCTCTTTGTGATTGCAAATTTCTTTCCGCATTTAAACGGTCAAAATATTTGTTCACAAAATTTTCTTTTAATTTTTCTTCCTGAGATATATCCTTTACACAGGACAAAATCCCGACAAAGATACCTTCATGTATTATTGGTGAAGATGTTATACTTAATATTTTTCCGTTATCCGGATTTAAAATATAATTTAAAGGATAGCGGTTTCGCATTATTTCATTATCCGCATCATTAATCAATTTACGAATTTTAGATGGCAAAAATTTATTAAAATCAGAACCGACTACGTCCTCAATACTTGGAACTGAAAATATTTTAAGATATACGTCATTAACACTGATATATTTCAAATTTGAATTTTTAAATACAATGCCATCCGGATAAAATTTAAAAATTATATCCAATGAATTAATATCCAAATTAAAACTATCGTAATATGATTTTGCACCTTCCATAAGACAAAAATATTCTACAATAGTAAATACTTTTTTAGGTATTAGCCGACTGTCTTATTTTAGGTGTTTAAATAAAGCCGTCCTCACCAAAATCATGAAAATCTAACAGAGAAGAATGAGAATTTATGCGTTCAGTTTCTTTGGGGCTTTCACCTTTTGCAATTTTTTCCAACATATCTACAGCTTCATGAAATTCAGAACGCCACCACGCAGCATCTGTACCGGCCTTTTTCCCTTGTTCTTTAATCATTTTCAATTCTTTTTGGGCCTGGTTCTTAATAGCTTTTTCTCGAGCTTCAAGAGCCCCAGTGTTAGCTTTAACACCTCTGCAATTCACACACGGGTAAATATTGATTTTCGATACGTACATATTTGACTCCTACCACGCACATTGTAACACATAATAAAGGACTTTCAAGTGTGTCTTTGATTATTGTAAGCTTTTATGATAATTTAATATCTGTAATCAGGTTTTTAACAACATAAGAAGGAGAAAATGATGGGGCAAAGAATAGGTATTGATGTCGGCGGAACAAACGTAAAAATAGCGCTTGTAAGCGATAAGGGGAAGATTATTTATTCAAATTCAATTCCTACTCGTGCAGAAATGGGTTATGAATACACGATAAACAGCATGAAAGACGCCGTAAAAGACCTTCTTAAAGAAACAAAACTTGAACCGAAAAGTATTGAGGGTATGGGCTTTGGGTTTCCGGGGCAAATTGATTGTCAAAAAGGCATAGTAAGATTAGCACCAAATATTCCGGGCTGGGTTAATGTGCCGATAGCTGAAATTATGGAAAAAGAATTCGGGATTCCTACAAGAGTTGATAATGACGTAAGAACAGCAACTCTTGGTGAATTAAATTACGGAGCGGGGGTGGGTTGTCAAAATCTTGTCTGTATAACCGTAGGAACAGGTATTGGTTCCGGCCTAGTAATAAATGGTAAGCTCGTTCGGGGTGCTTCTAACGCTGCAGGAGAACTCGGGCATATCAAACTAAATATGGAAGGCGGGCCTCTTTGCGGATGCGGAGACAGAGGTTGCCTTGAAGCATACGCATCAGGTCCTTCAATAGTTGCTATGGCAGAAGAATACATAAGAGGAGGCAAGTCAACCAAATACAGAGAACTTGCAAACCCTGATATCACTTCTTATATAGTTGCCGTTGCCGCAAAAGAAGGCGATCCGGTTGCTAGGCAAATCTTCAGAATAATTGGTGAGTACATTGGTATGGGATTAGCAAGCGTTGTAAACCTTCTTAATCCTGAAAAAATTATTATTGGCGGCGGTGTCGCTGATGCGGGAGATATTTTGTTTGACCCGATTAGAGAAACCCTACAAAAACGTGCAATGGTTATACAAAGAGAGGCGGTCGAAATAGTTCCGGCTCAGCTTGGTAATACAGCCGGCGTAATTGGAGCGAGTTTGTTAATAACACAATAGATTTGTTTTAACATTTCTTCCAACACTACACTTTTCCGTCATGACGTGCTACAATTAATTGCATGGACGGAGTTAATCAAGCATATTTAGATGAGCTTAAAAAGAATTCTCTTTCAAAAATTGAAAAAGCTGACCTTTATCAGTATAAGGGAAGCGTATCTAAGCTATTAGGACTTACTGTAGAAGTTAAACTGCCCGGATTAAAAATAGGAGATTTGTGTTATATAGAGGCCTCCACCGGCGAAAAAAAACCTGCAGAAGTCGTTGCTTTTAAGGGTGATGTTGCTCAACTATTGCTTTTATACGACGGAACCGGAATCGGTCAGGGAAGTTTGGTTACAACTACCGGCAAACCTATAACCATTCCGGTAGGCGATTTTTTGCTTGGACGATTAGTTAATCCTATGGGAGAGCCGATTGATGGAAAACCAATGGATACTACAGGTGCTATATGGCGTACAATTGAAGGTCCCCCGCCCGGTCCGTTTGAAAGACCTATTATTTCAGAAATGTTTTCTACAGGTGTACGTGCAATAGATTCTTGTATGACTATGGGCTGCGGACAGCGTATGGGGCTGTTCGCCGGTTCAGGTGTAGGTAAAAGCACCTTGTTGGGTATGATTGCAAGAAATTCTGATGCTGACGTCAACGTGGTTGCCTTGATAGGCGAACGAGGAAGGGAAGTAAAAGAATTTATAGAAGATTCTCTCGGCCCGGAAGGTATGAAAAAATCCGTAATTGTTTGTTCAACAGGAGATCAGCCGCCATTAATCAGACAGAAATGTTTGCTTGCTGCGACTTCGGTTTGCGAATATTTTAGAGATAAAGGAAATAAAGTTTTCTTAATGACAGATACGGTTACTCGTTGCGCTATGGCAGGCCGTGAAGTTGGTTTGTCAGTTGGTGAACCTCCTACAATGAAAGGTTATCCTCCTTCAATATTTTCTTGGCTGCAAAGAGCCATTGAAAGAGCAGGGAATAGCCCCAAGGGGTCAATAACCGCTCTATATACCGTGCTTATGGAGGGCGATGATATTACCGATCCTGTTGTAGATACGGTTAGAGGTATTACAGATGGGCACATTTTCTTATCCAGAAAAGTTGCAGAGGCAAACCATTATCCCGCAATTGATGTATTAGGAAGTATTTCCCGTTTGATGTCCGCAATAGCATCACAAGAACATAAAGATGCCGCAGCTAAAATGAGAAAAATACTTGCTTTGTACCGTGAAAATAAGGATTTGATTGATGTCGGTATGTATCAGCAGGGAACAAATCCGAAACTTGATATAGCAATAGAGATGATGCCACAAATCAATGCATTTTTGCAGCAGAGAACTTCTGATAGCGTAAATATGCAAAATACCATAGAAACGCTTGTAAATATGATGGCAAATGTAGATATATAAATTTTCTAAATATCTCCGTATTTATTTTTTTCGAAGCATAATATATTAATCAAAGAAAATGCCATTACTATAATTAACAAAACTACTGCCATCGCTGATGCGTACCCCAAATCTAGATTTTCAAATGCCCTTTCATAGATGTAATATACAATGGTTTTTGAGGAATCTAAAGGTCCGCCTTTTGTCATAACATAGATTTCGGCAAAAACTTTCATTGCGGAAATCGTGCTTATTGTTGACACAAGTGCAATTGTCGGCATTATATGAGGAATAGTAACGGTCAAATGCTTTTGCCAAAAATTTGCTCCGTCAATATCGCACGCCTCATATAAATCCTGAGGTACACTCATTAACGATGCAAGGTATATCATCATGTAATAGCCAATGCCTTTCCATATTGTAACAACGGCTACTGAAAAAAGTGCCCATTTTGTGTCAATTAACCATCCTATAGGATCTATATGGAATACCGACAAAACATAGTTCAGTATTCCCTGTCCCGCATAAAGCCATTTAAAAGCGATTGCTGCAACAACTATTGAAACAATAACCGGGAAATAAATAAGAATTTTATATAGTGTTATTCCTCTTATTTTCTGATTTATAAGTATCGCAACAAAAAGCGGAAAGGTAACCAGAAAAGGAACCGCGATTACCAAATACATAAAAGTATTAAACATCACTTTATAAAATATCGGTTCTTTAAACAGCTTTACATAGTTATCCACGCCATTGAAAGTGGGATGGTATAAGCTCGATGAATAATCAAAAAAACTTAGCCCGAAAGTCTGAAAAAATGGAATAAAAAAGAACACAATAAGCACCGCAGCTGCAGGCAGTAAAAACATATATGGCGCATATTTTTTATAATAATTCATAATATCAATTTGATTTTATATAGAATCCAACGTGAATAATAAATCTGCCTTTTCCGCTTTTGTTAATTCAACAAGCGGACGTCTTACATATTCTTCTATCAAACCTTTGCTTGCAAGAGCCGCCTTGACCGGTACAGGATTTGAAACCATAAATAACTTTTTAAATATAGGAAACAGCTTTATATGCATATTTTTAGCGGTTGTAATATCGCCCGTTTTGAAATTTCTGACCATTGATTTGATTTCATTGCCAAACAGATGAGAAGCAACCGATATAACACCATGTGCGCCTAATGAAAGCATAGGAAGCGTCAAGCTGTCGTCACCGGAATATATGGTAAAGTCTGCCGGACAAATTGTTCTTAATTCTGTCAAAGTATCCATATCTGCATAACTTTGCTTCAAGGCAACAATATTTTGATACTTCTTAGCTAAAGTTTTCACCGTTTCCGGTGCCATATTAATACCTGTTCTTGACGGAATATTGTACAATATAATCGGTAATTCAACCGCTTCCGCTATTGCTGAAAAATGTTCAATAAGCCCGCTTTGAGACGGTTTATTGTAATAAGGTACAACCGATAAAATAGCATCAGCTCCCTCTTTTTGAGCCCTTTTAGCCATCATAACAGCAGTTTCCGTCGAATTTGAACCAGTGCCCATTATAACTTTGCCTCTGCTGTTAACTGCACGTTTAGCACTGCTCATAATTTCGATTTCTTCATCGAAGGTAAGTGTAGGAGATTCTCCTGTAGTACCCGTAACTAATACTGCATCAGATCCATTTTCCACAAGATATGAAGCAAGTGCCTCAATTTTTTCATATTCGACTTCCCGTTTTTCATTAAACGGTGTAACCATTGCTGTTATTACTTCTCCCGCATCATATCTCATAACTGTCTACTCCTTTTATTATTAACAAACTATCTTATTTTACTTTAAATATAATTAAATTTCTATGAACTGATAAAGTTCTATAGTATCGTTCCTTTTTTGGAACAAGCCCAATTGCGAAGTACCGTATCTGTGCGCCGCATTGAATTTATACCTATAAGCACTGTCTGAAAGTATTGTAATTTTATTCTCGTTTTTTAATCCTGCCAACGTGTCTAATGCTTTCAAGCACGCACTATCATCACTTTCCACAACTTGCAAACATATAACATAATCTAGAGGGGAATTTGATTTAATGAGTTTAAAAAATATTTCCAATATATTATCTACTCTGTCAAAATTGTTGAAGGAATACAAAAAGCCACCATTATAGAATTGAGGTCTTACTCCCGTTTTATTCATTAGAAACTCATTCATTATCTTGTTTTGTTCCTCGAGATTATACCCTAATTCGTGATGAGAAAATTTCTTTTTAATTGAAGTTAATACCAATATCTTATAATTTTGAAGTTCTCTTTCGGCCTGTTCTTGTTGTTGTCTTAAAGTTGCATTATAATTTTTTTCTTCATTCCGTACCTTAAGCGTGCATAATTCATTGTATAAGTCTTCTACTTTATTAATGATAAATATAATTAAATTGAAGAAGTAGTACATAAATATATAAATTACAGCTGCTATCATATATTTGTACTCAAAAACAGCCCCGAACAAATCAAGCGAATCTTTAGAGAAAAATCCACCCAATGACACAAAAGCAGATAGTATTGGTGTAAAAATTTTTAGCCAATCAAAGTGACCGTTAATAAGGTTTTGTATCCAATAAATACAGTGGAGCATAAGAAACAATATTGTCAAAACCTTTAGAAAATAAATACAGTTTTTAAGAAAATCAAATGTTTTTAGAATTAATTTATTCACGTTTTAATCCCCTATGTAAATATTATCAATTAGTCTAACACCTTCAACCCTGCAAGCAATAAGCACAAGAGTATCATCATCCGCTTCTCTTTTGTTATCCAGTGTTGCTTTGTCAACAAATTCCAGATATTCCAAATCATGTTTATCCGTTAAAAAAGAATACGCAGTTTCTTTTAGTGCACTTACATCCGTAATTCCTTTTTTATAGCAACTCTTTATATTATTTATAATTTTACTCAGAACCAGTGCATCTTTTTTGCCGTCTTCTGTCAGATACTTATTCCTTGAACTCAACGCCAATCCAGATTCTTCTCTAACAATAGGACATTGAATAATCTCAATTGGAACATTGAGATCTTTAACCATTTTTTTAATAATAATAACTTGCTGCGCATCTTTTTGACCAAAGAATGCCTTATCCGGCTGAACAATGTTAAAGAGTTTCATTACAACAGTACAAACCCCGTCAAAATGCCCGGGACGAGATTTCCCACATAGCGTATTTACATAGAAAAACGGAGGACAAACATAAGTCAGAGTATCATTGGATAATCTTTGTCCCTCCCCGTACATTTCATCTGCAGATGGCGCGAAAATTATATCTACGCCTTCTCTTTCACAGAGTATTCTGTCGGCATCCAATGTTCTCGGATATTTATCAAAGTCCTCAGATGGTCCAAATTGAATCGGATTTACAAAGACAGAAACAACAACTTTATCGCAAATTTCTTTTGCTTTTTGTATCAAGCTTAAATGACCGGCATGCAAGGCACCCATTGTAGGAACAAGTCCAATCGTTGCGCCCTCTTTTCTCCACTTGTTAATTTCAAAACGAACACTATTGATATCATTTAACAGCATTTAATTTTTCTCTTTCTTCTTCGGTTAACGAAAATGCTTCCTTCTCAGAAGGGAAAAGCCCTTCTTTTACTTCTTTTATATACGAATTTACACCTTCATATACAATATCGTGAACATTAGCGAATTTTTTTATAAATTTAGGCGTGAAGTCCGTAAACTTACCTAAAATATCGTCAGTAACTACTATTTGTCCGTTACAACCTGCTCCTGCCCCAATTCCTATTGTAGGAATACTGATATTTCTGGTAATGTATTCTGCACTCGCTGCAGGCATAAGCTCTAATACCAAAGCAAATGCACCCGCTTTTTCAAGTTCCTTAGCGCATGCAAGGATTTTTTCCGTATTATCAGCGGTTTTGCCCTGTATTTTATGGCCCCCGAGAGTATTCATTAATTGAGGCGTAAAACCTAAATGCGACAAAACAGGTATTCCAGATTCCACACAACGTCTTGTGAGCGCAATAATATGAGCGTTGCACCCCTCCAATTTTATTGCATTTGCCCCAGCTTTAATCATTTTTGAGGCATTTTCCAACCCTTGTTCTATTGAAAGGTTATAACTCATAAAAGGCATATCACCTATTATAAAAGAATTTTTTGCACCTCTAGAAACCGCTTGGACAAAAATAAGTATTTCATCAATTGTGATATTATAAGTATTTTCATATCCCAATGCGACCATTGCGAGAGAATCTCCTACAAGGATACCGTCAATGTCTGATGAATCGAGCACCTGTGCTGTCGAATAGTCATACGCCGTAAGCATCGCTATTTTTTCGCCGGTATCTTTTAATTTTTGAAATGTTAATACATTTTTCATTTTATAACCTTATTTTTTCATTGATCTTCTGTACCAATAATAAACAGCTCTCGCTACTCTGTTTGAAGAATGTCTTACAAGACCTTCTTTATTTTCTTCCAAGAGCTTTTGCGAAACGACAGTTACTCCGGTCGGTATCAAATTTTCCATATCTAATCTAACAGGAATCGAACCGGATTTTGCATATCCTTCCGAAATATTCGATGGCAAAGAATTATTGACAAGTACAGCATCAAGAATTCTTCTTCCTCCGGCATGACTCAAAAGTGCATTAACATGGCTCGCAACAGAATATTCATCAGTTTCACCCGGCTGAGTCATAATATTACATACATATATTTTTTTAGCATTTGACTGCTCAATTGCTTCAGCAATTCCGTCTACAAGAAGATTTGGAATTACACTTGTGTACAAACTTCCGGGTCCTAGTATGATTAAATCGGCATTCGCAATCGCTTCAAGTGCTTCGGGCAATGCTCGACAAATTTCCGGCTCAGTGAATAATTTTTTAATTTTTTTATGCGCTTCAGGTATATTTGATTCACCCTTTACTATTGTTCCGTCTTCAAATTCGGCGGCAAGTTTCATATCATCCAAGGTTGTCGGCAAAACAACGCCCCTGATATTTAATACACTCGCTGATTCTTTTACCGCTTTAACCATATTACCGGTAATCGCACACATAGCGGTCAAGAACAGGTTCCCAAAACTGTGTCCGCCGAGACCTTCACCCTTTTTGAACCTATATTGAAACAGCTTCGTAACCAAATCTTCGTCATCCGCAAGTGCAGCGATGCAGTTTCTGATATCTCCGGGCGGCAGAATTCCCATTTCTTCTCTCAATCTGCCTGAACTACCGCCATCATCACCTACTGTTACTACAGCAGTAATGTTGTTTGTATATTTTTTTATGCCTTTTAAAAGCATTGATAGACCGGTACCACCACCTATTGCAACAATTTTAGCGCCTTTATTTAGTTTCCTTCTGCGATACAATTTTTCCAAAAGAGATAAACTTCCCTTGGTCGAATCCATATCCATAATTGAAAGAGTTGTTTTTTTCCACCCTTTAAAGAAGATGATTCCACCAACCAGAATAAATGCAGAAGCCAAAATATTGGAAGGTAAAACCAAAGCCGCCTTTCTAATGAGCTCCATCATCATATAAATCGGGCGGATGTCCATTATTATCAACAAACCCAAAACCATAAATATTGAACCTAAAAATATCAAAAAGAGCCATCTTTTGACATTCAGCCCTGGAATAAGCCAACCCACGTCTTTTGTAACTGCAATTCTTTTATTTTTTAAATCAACCATAATTAATCTACCCAACCAGAAATTTTAACATTATTGTAATTAACAGGTGACGGTTTTATTGTGTCATATGCCTGCTTAATCAATTCCGCTGAATTTTTATACTTATTTGAAAAATGTATTGTATCAACTTCTGCGAAACTCATTCCGCCAAGACTGTTACGGATTTGTGAGGTATGTAATAAATGTTGTAATCTTTTAATCAGCTCATAGTTATTTGTATTATCTTCTTTTTCATAATCAATCGTTAAATCAGGATTGTACGTTTTTTCCAAAGATATTTCCTGCGCCACAGTAATTCCGGTATAATCCGCTACCTTTGCGGTAATATCACCGACAGGAGCATAATATACAAGC
Source organism: Candidatus Gastranaerophilales bacterium (assembly GCA_905236055.1). Taxonomy (GTDB): domain Bacteria; phylum Cyanobacteriota; class Vampirovibrionia; order Gastranaerophilales; family Gastranaerophilaceae; genus CAG-196. The sequence continues at coordinate 25,645 of CAJOOA010000053.1, forward strand.
CATTCTGAACATTTTTTTATTGCATTGGCAATTGCAGCGGAAAACATAAAGTCCTCGGAAGCCATTTTATACATTGCGCCATGCGGTCTTACATGTTCTATACTTAATCCATATGCTTTTGCAAAAGACATTATCGCACCTATTTGATACACAACTATTGCTTCAAGCTCATCTTCTTTCAGTTCCATCGGTTTGTAGCCAAAACCCTGTATATCATTGAATCCGATGTGAGCACCTATTGCCACATTTTTTTCTTTTGCTTTTAGTAAGGCATTTTTAATTGTAACAGGATCACCTGCGTGGAATCCGCATGATATATTAACCGAACTTACATAATCCAATAGTTCAAACTCATTATCATTTTTATAAACTCCGTAAGCCTGCGCTAAATCACAATTAAAATCGATATTTTTAATTGATTTACGTTCCGAAACTTCTTGCATAACACTCTCCAAGACTTTTATTTCACAGCAAAATTATACTACAAAACCTTACCACCAATAAATTAAATATAAACTTTTGTAAATCTTATGCTTTATTTTGGGCAATTTCTCATTAAAAAAATACTTTATATAAACATAGGCAGATTGTGTGAAAGTGAATTAATGTCGTCAATTTACAGCAATTATAGTATTAACAATAATTTTGCAATTCCCCGTTTGGGATTTAAAAGCAACGCAGGTGCATATATTCCGATTACATCTCCGGTAAAAGACGGATACGTAACGAATCCGCTGTATGGGGATTTCGGAACAGCTGCAGAAATTGAAATGACAGCCAAATCCAATCCAAGAATCAGAGAAATTTTAAGTGAGTACGATATTCCGTTGAAAGTTAACGAAAAAGAACTTGAAAAGCTTAAAAATGGGCACTTATTGAATACTCGTATAACATCCGCAAAAATTTATTCCAATTTGCCGGCAGATATGAAAAAAGAAGTTAATTTAACAGAATTGCAAGATGCTGCTATGTTCCATGACTACGGGAAAGTATTGATTCCCGAATCAATTTTGAATAAAGACAGTCAACTTAGTGATAAAGAATGGGCAATAATGCAGCAACATTCTGAAATTGGTGCGGAATTGTTAAAAAACAAGAATTTGCCCCAAAGAACTTTAGATTTGATAAAATATCACCATAATCTTAAAAATGCCGGTTATCCTAAAGTAAACTCTGATTATCAACCCGGAATAGATTCCGAAATTATTTATACTGCCGATAAATATCAAGCACTAGTCGAGGACAGAAGTTATAAAAAAGCAATGTCACCTGCCGAAGCTCTTGAAATAATTCAAAAAGATGTCCAAAATGGCTTAATATCTCAAGACGTTTTTAATGCATTAAAAAAATCAGTATAATTCTAACTTATAATAAAGCTATCGCCGTTGCCGTAGAATATTTTTTGCAGTGGGAAACAGAGAGTTTAATTTTTATATTGGGGTATTTTTCAAGCTTCACATATGGTGCACCTGATTCAAATTTTAATATTTCTACATCGGAATAATACACGTCCTTGATGTTAAATTCACTCAAAGCTTTAATAACGGCTTCTTTTGCACAAAATCTTGCACATAGATGATTTTGCGGTTGTTTTGACGAAAAACAATATTCAAGTTCCGAAGGAGTATATATTTTTTCTAAGAAAGCACGACTATTTTCCGGATTTTTCCCGACGAATCTGGCATTTTCTTCTATATCCGTACCAATTGAAATATTTTCAAACATATATTTCCAAATCCCAATCAAAATTAACGTAACATTGATTTTAACATAAAATTTTGGCTTTGATAATGATTAATAGCAAAAAATATTTTTAGAGGTATTATATATATTGTAGGAGGGTAGTATAGTGCAAATCAGACCTGTAAATTGCAATGATTCTTATCTCAATAACAATAAACAAAAAGCTATATCAAATGTTTCTGCTTTAAAGTTTTCCGGAATAAGACAACCGCTGATAGCCATTGCAACCGAGGATTTGAAAACCGAAACCGCAAAAAAGTTGTTCACAAGAATTCATAAATATTGTCAAATGACTAAAAACGGCGGCAATATTAGTGACATAAAAATTTTAAATGAAAATCTTAAATTTTATAATCGCTATAGATTTGAAGATTTCACTACAAGCGTTGACACTCTGATGTCAATAAAAAACGATAGTGAAAAGGGAGTTTTAAGATTATATCGCATGTATCCGAACAAAGCTAAACAATGTGTATTTGAAGCACAACTCGACAAAAACGGTCAAATGGTCAGAGGTATGTACAAGTACGGAAATTTGCAATTTGAACGCAATAAAGATAATGTAAGAAGACTCAAAGTAAATAATAATCAGCGTTTACCGCATGGTGATAATGACAGAGAGTGGGGATTGACCACAGAAATATTGCCGATATATCAGCAATATGAGGATGACTCAACCCGCGGAATGCTTGAAATATTCATAGAACTCGCACGACTATACACATCTGTTTACAAATAATTGCTACATTAACTAAAAACATATCTATTAAAAGAGAGGAATTTAATTGTAATAAATTTTCATTTTTTGTTACAATTAGACAATTTTCAGTAAGTCAATGAGTTTATATTTATAGAGAACATAGTAACGGGGAATTTACAGGAAATGTGAATATTTATAATTTACTAAGAATGGTAATTAGTAAAACAAACTTTGCTTCTAAAGTTTTGAAATATACAAAAAATGGTGCAACATTAGTTTCAAAAAGACCAATTGCAGCAGAGGAACTATCCGAACTCACGAGTATTTTCAAATTACCGTCCAATATAACCTCTGCACAATGCACAAGAGTAGGACAGGGTTTTAATGCCACAAAAAATTATACAGATACCATATCATTTTTTGATAATAATAAAAATTTGATCATAAGGATACAAGATATTTACAAAGATTCTATCAATCTTTCTACTAAAGTAAAACAATTCAATTATCCAAAAGTTTGGGAGTGGGATAAATACAATAAGTTGATAGAAAAAACTGAAGTTAATTTACATGGTGGTAAAGTAACTCAAAAAACTAATATGTTCCAACAAATATATAAAAAGAACGGCGTTAATACTGTTGCTATTGGAAAAGTAGCAAAATTCGCTGGAAATGGAAAGGTTAATCAAGAACTACAATCCGCATTGAAATATTCTAATAAAGGCCCTAAAATCGGATATCAACTACAGTTTGATAATCTTTCTAACGGAGAAAAAAATATTGCAGGTATGAAAACTTGGGGCGGAGTAAAAGTAAATCCAAAAGATCCTTATCTTTCAACTTATCTATACCCAAGAGATGATTTTGCAAAATCAGCATATACACACGCGCTTAAACGTTATGGTATAAATTCGCAAGAATTGGCGCCGAGATTAGATGCAAACTCACAAATATTACTACAATCAGGAAGCAGGGGGAGATATGTTCCTTCTTAAGAACTGGTAATGTTGCATCCGGGGATGAATCAAAAAACTGAAATTGTGAAAAATGTAAATCATGAGTTATACCACCACATTGAATATTGTATGCAAGCACAGTTATTGGGAGATGCAGAAAGTTTCCCCCCGAAAATGCGTGCATATGTAAGAAAATATGGTCGTAATTTGTCTTCTGAAAAACTTGAACTTGCAAAGGCATATGATAAAAATTGGAAAAATTATATCAGACCCGAAAATGATAGACTGGGTTATCAAAATCAAATTGTAGAAAAGCATGCAGTAGAAAAAGGTCGTGAAGCTGTAAATGAATTTAACTATAATAAAAACTCCTTATTCTCACAAATTCCGTATTTCAACATAATGTAAGTAATAATTAATGGTTATTTTAGAACTAGAACAAAATATAAAAGAAGACCTTTTCAAAAGACAAGGTCTTTTTTATTGAGCATAGGAAGAAATTTAAAACTCTTAGATTTTATTAATTGCCTTATATAAATCCTCAACTCTTCAGACAATGACAAGTTGAAATTGTGCTTTTTAGTTATATAATTCTTTTTAGTGGGGATTTATAAAAGATCAAGGAGCTATATTTTAAATATAAAACGCTAAAACTTGTGTGATTAGCGTTTGTTTTGCACAGAAATATACTTGTATAACTAATATAGGAGAATTTAAAAATGCCAAGCAGAGCGACAATTTCAACAAAAACTACAAGAAACAAAGATTTTAACTATTATGAAACCGGCGATGGAATTGATGATCCCATAATAAGACACACTGTTGTATCAACTACTGCTACAAGAACCAACCCTAATATCAAGCTTCTAGACGTAAATCAAGCCATTGTAAAATCCGGAAGCGATATTATAAATGATTCATGGCAAAATACAACCCTCATGGAAGTGGCTACAGGGCTTAGTGCATGATTAGCAAAAACTTTAGCATCTTATGTAATAGAAGATAATGAAGCTGCAGCACAGCCGATTCTGAATGCTATACATATGACCTTTGATGAAGCTAAAGAAATGGTTATCGATTACAGCGATACCTTAGATGAAAATGAGTCTTACTATATTTTTGGAGCACCGGAGCAGGTTGTTCTCAATAACAGACAGCATTATAACAACTGCGGTATAGAATCCACTCTTAACAATCTTGCTATGGCGGGGATTGTAACAATGACAGATGACCTAAAAGACCAAGAAGACGTAGAAAACAGCTTTTTGAAAAACGCATGGACTCGCAACCTCGCTGGAGACGATGGTGAAATAGGTGTATTAGATGAAGCTGACGGCGGAACGAGACCGGATGACTACAGAGATTTAATGGAATACTATGGTGTAGATTCTAGATCGTATTATATAACTACAAAATCAGACGAATATGTATACCCTAAAGAAAATATAAACGAATTGGCTTACAAAATCAGCCAAGGTTATGGCGCAATTTTGGGTGTATGCTCTGATGTGTTGTGGAATGAAATACAGTCAGAAACAGGTGAAAAACAAGTAGACCATGTTATTGCAATAACCGGTGTTGTGTATGATACGGAAGACATAGATCCTGTTTATAATCCTTTAACTGATACATATGACTATGTCGCTCCTGTAGGATTTTATATACACGATACAGGTGCGTGGATGACAAGATTTATCTCCTATGATGATTTTATTGCTGCAACATTATGTGATTATGTCGGTGTGGAAGACGATCCGGATTACGAGTATTTAAGTTCTTTGAAAGAATATGATAGCAAACTTGGTGAATATATTGCAAAAGAAGTGCCGGGAATTTTTGTAACTGTTACTGAAAGCCCTATTAAAATGGACACATTTAGACTCAATGCGACAGGTGATAGTTATGCAAACCAGCTTTGGGGAAACAGTTCAGATAACTTAATAAAAGGCATGGCCGGAAATGACACATTATACGGTGGTGCGGGCAGAGATGAAATCTATGGCGGTTCAGGTAATGACATAATTATCGGTAATGATGCACTTAACATTAATGCAACAGTTGCGGGAGAACAATTTGAATTTAACACAGTTGACGATTTCAAAGGATATCTTGCAAAAGCTAATGTTACTCAGTCTGAACAAGATAGATTAGATGGCATTGTATCTGATAATTATGAACCCGAACTTCCTTTCGCCAATCGTGAAAGTTTTATTGACTATCTTCAAGATAACCTCCTTTACGGTATAAATACACTATACGGAGAAGCCGGTAACGATATTATTATTGGCGGAGAGCAAGCCGATTTAATCTACGGTGATAAAGGCAATGACTATATCTATGGCGGAGACGGAAGAAATGCAATATACGGCGGTGCAGGTAATGACGTAATCATAGGCGGTTATGATAATGACAGATTATTTGGTGATGCCGGCAATGATTACATTTTTGGACTTGATGATGACGATGTTATAGAAGCCGGAGCAGGCAACGACCATATCTATGGTGGCGGAGGATATGACACAATAGAAGTTGGTTTAGGTAACGATACGGTTTATTTTGAAGGTTCTAACTTTGGACAGGACGAAATTAAAGCAAAAGGCGGAGTCACAGTATTCAAATTTATTGACGATGATGATGTACCGGAAAGTGCAGTCAGTGCTTCTGATATGTTCTACTCCCTTGAGGCAGATGAAGAAAATGAAAAAATAAAATCTCTTACAATTAAAGACACTCTGGGAGACATTGATGACGATGAAAGTGCAATAAGCTTTGAGGCATTTTACAATACAAGAAACGGTGCAACAAAAGCACTGTATATAGATGCAAGAGAAGCAGATGACGGTATCTATAGAGTGTCTACTTCAAGAAGTGCAAGAGCCACTGTTGCAAATACAAGAACCGTAGGTGTAACCGTAATAAATAGCGAAAGAGTTGATAATGCAGATATAAACAATTTGCTCTTAACCACCTATAATAGAGGTACAACAATAACCACAAGCACTAAGAATGATATTGTTACTATGTGTTCAAGTGATGGATTATCACCTGCGACTGCTGTTGATAAAATTACTTACACAGGTGGCGAAGATAAATATGTATCCGAGGAAAGAAATACTCATTATCACATGAATGATGCAATTTCTGACGAAACAAGTCTTGCAATCTATGATAATGTCATCGGTATCGAAGTAGACGAAAATACTACGCTTGTCAGCCACGACGACAGATTGTATCTCAAAGACAACGATGTTAATTATCTGTTTGACATTGGTTTGAATGATATGGGACAAGCGATTACGACCGAAAATACAGGATTATACCTGCTTAATAAAAATGTCGGCGCGAACGCCTTCGCATCAGTAGCTAATGGCGATGCGGCCGCTGGTTTTATATATATGGATAGTTTCTTTAAATTTGACGAGGATGATGAAACACTGATTGCTGGAGATGATTTCTACGGCAATGGCCAAATTGAAGGAATATATTATAACGGCAGTGAAGATGCTTATGATTATACAGCTCGCTTTACAGACGTAATTGCAGCACAGGTTGCTGGATGGTTATCTAATGATATATATAATCCTGACGGCTACGATCATGCATTTGAAGCATTTGAACACTTTGATGAATTAACAATTGCTGCTCAATCAGCACTTGTAGGAGCTTATACCGTTCAGCCGGTATAAGGATGCCAAATTAATTAAGAAACCGAGAGTTAATTAAAACTCTCGGTTTTTTGTATTTTTCGCAATTGATTAAGGAGTTTGTATTATGATTAAATAGCAAAAAAAAATTTTTTCATGTTTATAACATAATATGTTAAATATTCAACCCAAAACAATATCCCGTTGTCACAAATATTTGAACAATATGGGTGATATTAATCAAAAAAGTGTCCAAAATTTGCCTCAAGAAGTTAAACAATTTTTGCGTCAAGTTACACCGAAACGGTTAAAAGAGCTGGCTCAAATGAATTGTTTTGCTGCAGAAAAAGTAAAATCAGAACTGGATAAACAATATGGACAAAATAATTGGATAATGATTGCAATAGGACGTTCATTATCTTCAATTGCAGAAACTCTGGGCAAAATGGGGATTAATATAAAAATACTGCCGCTTTCACAGATAAAACAGCTTGATTTAAACTCAGAGTGGGTTCAAGATGAATTAAATATTTATAAAGCATTTCTAAATTTTCATATGGGATTAAGTAAATATGATTTAGAAAAAAACAAAGATAAAAAATTTATTATTATGGATTATGCATATACCGGAGAATCCATTAAAAAAGCAGAGGAACTTTTAAGAAAAGATGATTTCCTTGGAGATTCGCCTAATTTACTCTCAAAAACAATAAATGAAATTTTGGGAAAAGATTTTAAGAAAAGAAAATATGACTCTCTTTATTATTATGAAAGATTTAAAGATTATTCATATGTTGGTAAATTACGTTTTGGTGATTATAGTAGTGCTTGTTGGCAAAGTAGTCCGGAGTATGCTGAAGAATATCAGGGTAATATAACTCAAGGATTACGGAAACTGTTTTGGTTTAATGTATTTGATTCAATAAAAGAGCAAGATTATGAGGATATAATACCTAAAAGCGAATTAAAAGCCATCTATCAACATAAACTATCTCCAAAAGTTTTGCAAAAACACATTAAAGAGCAAGAACAAAAATTACAATATGATTTAAAATGGTTTAAAAGCAAAAATAAACCTGAGCAAAAAATTGCCGAGTTAAAACAATCTTTCACAGAATGGGTTAAACGTTACACTGAACGAAAACAAAAAGAAGCAGACGAAATTATGAAAGTATTGGAACCTTAATAGGAAAACAACCCCCAAAATATAAAAGACTTCATTTGTTAGGTCTTTTTTTAACGGGTTAACCGGAAATCAAGTTAGATGTATTTTATAACATGTGATAAAATAAAAAGATGTTAAAGATGATATGGTCAGAACAGCGGTCGAAAAAGGTGTAGTTGAGTTCGTAAAGAACAATAAATGCTGTTCTTTTAGGGAATGGACAACTGATTCAGCAAAGCTGAATAGCATATATGCATAATTCCGCTTGAATCAAACCAATCCTTAGCAAAATTCGAACCCTGAAAACCCTTATCGTTGTTGAATAATAACAGTCGGTTTGAGAAGAAAGAACAGCGGATTTGCGGACGTATTGAGCGAAGCGAAATTCGGATAGCGAGAATACTGAGTTTGAAAGAACCGCAGGTTCGTAAA
>CAJOOA010000054.1 GCA_905236055.1 Candidatus Gastranaerophilales bacterium
AAAAAATACAAAAATAAAAAAGGTTCTCAAAATGAGAACCTTTTTTAATTGGGTGTGGTGGGACTCGAACCCACGACCAATTGATTAAGAGTCAACTGCGCTACCAACTGCGCCACGCACCCACGCTATATTTAATTATCACCCGCTGCGTTGACTACGTCAACTGCTACCTCTCCTCGGACGTGACATTTAGTCACCTCCTCGTCGGCAGAGTCAACTGCGCCACGCTTTATTTAATTATCAAATACGCTGCTCGGCAGAGTCTTACCTCTCGGAAAAACTTGACATTTAGTCAACTTTTCCCTCGGCAGAGTGCCACGCACCCACGTTGAGTTTTGTTTTCGGCAGAAATGCATTTACCCCTGCTATATGTAAATTCTATCACAAACAAATATTTTTCAAGCCAAAATTTTTAGCCAAACTACAAACCCGAATTTTTATAGATTTTATAGTCACTCATAATCTTATTTACAAACCGTTGTGAATGTTTGGGGATTGTATTATTACAGCGTTGTACGGCAATCGGTCCTGCGTTATAAGCAGCTACGGCCAATTCCATTGAGCCGAATTTTTCGTACATATTTTTGTAATACATTATTCCGCCCTTAATGTTTTCGTCCAAGTTATATGGATTTATTCCCAAATGCTTTGCCGTTGCGCCGGAGAGCTGATAAACCCCGATATATCTGCCTGCGCCTATTGCGGATTGGTTAAATCCGGATTCCGTTTTGGCTATGCTCAGTGCAATTGCCGGCTCGACGTTCATCTCTTTTGCCTGGCGGATAATATTTTGTTTAACATCTTCCACGCTGCTTGCCCAAACGCTGTTTGATAACAGCAGTCCGAGTGTAAACAAAACCGTACAAATCCCCGGCATGGCTCTTTTTATGCAAAAAACTTTAAAATTAACCCTCATCATTGTTATACTAACATAAATTGTGAAATTTACAAAACAGCCATACGGTTAAATTAATATAATTTCATGTTAACATGTCAATTGAAAGGGGTGTTTGTATGAACGAAGTTATTAAGGCCATGATTGAGCGCAGGAGTTTCAGAAAGTTTAAACCGGATATGCTTCCGAAAGAAATCATAGACGAAGTTATCAATGCGGGTTTGTATGCTGCAAGCGGAATGGGGAAGCAGAATCCGATAATAATTTCCGTAACAAACAAAGAATTTATTGCCAAATTAGCAAAAATTAATGCTAAGATTGCCGGCTGGGAAGAAGGTTTTGACCCGTTCTACGGTGCGCCTGTCGTTTTAATAGTTTTAGCCGATAAAAATTGGTTTACGGGAGTTTATGACGGAAGTTTGGTCATAGGCAATATGATGCTTGCAGCTGATACGTTGGGAATCGGGAGCTGCTGGATTCACAGAGCCAAAGAAGAATTTGAAATGCCTGAGTACAAAGATTTGTTGAAATCTTTAGGTATCGAAGGCGAGTGGGAAGGTATAGGACACTGCATTTTGGGGTATCCCGATATGCAAAAACCCGAGCCGCCTGTCAGAAAAGAAAACAGAGTATATTATATAAATTAGTATTGTTTCTTCGGGAAGGAAAATGCGCCTTCCCGAACGGCTTTACAGATTTTTTAAATTCCAAAAAACTTTACATTTTTTAATCATTTTTAATTTTCAGGCAATTTCCCGGCTTTACATATTTTATAGCGTCAAGAAGGTCGTCGGTTTATATGAAAATATTGCAAACAAATCCATACAATTATCAAATGGCGAAACGCCCCAATTTCGGGCAGGTTAACAAGCAAGCCATACATCATGCTGTCGCAGAATATACCCCTCGGCTTTTTTACAATCCCGTTAATTTCAATAAGGGCGAGGATGCTTTAAACTTGGTTAACAGGTATATGAACAGAATGTATTCCGAAATCGACGAATTTAAAGTTGCCGGCAGTTCGATATTACAGCCATCTGAGATACCGATGTCTTTGTTATACAGAATAGCCGACAAAGAGATTCCAAAAATGGAACGGCATGCCAAACAAAGAGTTTTGTACATCGTAACAGGCAGAATGGGCAGCGGCAAAACGACTTTCGTAAATGATCACGGGCTTTTTGACTATTGTTATTCACCCGATGCTGACTGTATAAAGCCACTTCTTCCTGGGTATGAAGAAAAAGGTTCGGATTTTGTACACAAGGCATCGTGTAACATAAATTTTGCAAATTTGAGTGAGGCATTAAGCCGAGGAATTAATTCGGTACTTCAAACCGCAACGACACTTGAACGTATTGACAGCATAATAAGCGAGGCAAAACTTAACGGTTACAAGGATATTGTGCTTGTTCATATTGATACGAATGAAGAAAATGCAATCAAGAGAACCAAGGAAAGAGCTGCAAAGTGCGGCAGAGCTGTAGATCCGGAAGCTATCCGACTCAGAAAATATATTGATGAAATCGTTCCTGTGTATCAAAATCCGGAAAAGGGCATAAGTCAGCTCATCGTATACAACAATGACGGCGATTTCCCTATTCAGGTTAAAAACATTTACGTTAATAAATAATATTTAATTTGCCCGTAGCAAAAAAAATATTTAGGGGTTTTGTAAGAGAGTGCGGAGGTTAAAATTTTATGGAAATAAGTTTTCAAGGATTCAGAAATGCAGGAGTTCAGAAGCATGTACTCTATTCAAGTACAGGGAAAAGGGCCTCCTTAACTATTTTTAACTCCGAGCTTACGAACGATTTTAAAGGTAAGGATTTGGACAGTTTTGAAAAGATATTCAAAAAATCCGTCAACAAACAAAATCCCAATTTTTTGACTTTAGAATTATGGAAATACAGAAAAAATCCAAAAAACAATGACGTTAGGTCTGCGTTTTTTATCAATGAAAAAGAATACAAGGTAAGCGATGAAACATTGGGCGTATTTGAGCGGGTTGCCAAATTATTAAATAAAATATGCAAAACGCCGGATGAGGAGTTCAAGGTTAGTAAAGATTATCTTGAAAGCGAAGACATGGCTAAAAATTTTATATTGGAAAAAGACATGCTTGAAGAAGACATAGTTGAAAGTATGCATTCTCCGGAATGTGTAAAAAAAGTTGCGGGAAAGCTGCTCGAAGAAATAACCGATGAGGTGGAAACCGTCTTGTCATAAGGGAAATTATCTTGAGTTTACAATTCTTAATAAATCAAGATAATTAGCGCAATTTTTATTTTGTCCATGTTTTTATATTAGTGGAAGGTTGTCTTCCGAAGTGTGTATCATATAGTAAAGAAGTTGTGTATGAAAGTAAATAGCGTTAAAAATCAAATTTTCAACTCCAATCAATCTGCCTTCAAAGCAGGAGACGTAATCACAAACGTTCAATTTTACGGAGGGGAAAAAGATTCTTCGAAAAATGAAGAAAAAAAATCCGGCTTTTCTGTGAAAAAAGCAACAAACGTAGCCGCAGTGCTAATGTGGTTGGCCATTGTAGGGGCAGGGATATACAGAACAGGTTTGTTCCAGAAGAAGCATCCTGAAAATATTGCCCAAAAGGCGAACAATATTAAGGAGCAGTTTGTTGATTTAGGGAAGAGTTTAAATAATAACGACAGTGAAGTTTTAAAAGATCAGAAATTTGCAACAAAGTTTGTATACAAAATGGGACGTTGGGCAAATAATATGAAGAAACGGTTTGGTTCCGAGCTTTATAACAATCTCACATATGCATTCGGAACACTTGTTGTAATGCCTCTGGTTATATGGACTTCTCCTTTCGGAAAGAAAGATTCCTCAACAAGTGACAAATTCTATGCAACAATTCGTCAGCCATTCTCCGTATTTTCAACTCTGATGTTGCAATTAACGTTTGACAAGATGTTTGATGCATATTTACCAAAAATAATTAATAATAACGCACTTGAAAATGAAACTGTAAAGAAAAGCGTCAAGGACGGTAAGGTCGGAATTGAAGCGTTTGACCATATCAAATATAATTCGGATGAAACAAAACGATTATTCAAGCTTTTGCCGGAATTAGAACAAGAGAAGGGCGGATTAAAAGGTATAATTTCCAAAGAAGAAGCCGCAAATCTTCTCAAGTTGGATGAATTTGCAGACGGAAAAGATGTCAATGCATATCTTGATTCCTTCAGCAAAAAGACCGGTAAAGATTCCGCAATCGGCAAGCGTTTATCAAAAGAACAATTCAGTGTCCTTAAGAAGAAATTTAAAGTTGTAACAGACTCAATTTCTTATAACGAACTTGCAAAACAAAAACCAAAAGTAATAAATAACGTTATAGCATCGGCAATTATCGGTTGTACATTCTTGAATGTAATTTACGGTAAGACATTAAAAAAATTCGCTAATAAGTCAAAGGAAAATGAATCGATGAAGAAAGTGGAGGCAAAAAATGTTAACAATAGATAACAATTATAAAACGGGCTCATCTGTTGCATTCACTGCCGCTCCACAAAAATCTGCTGTTGAATTAAGGAAGTTATTGGAAGAAACTGCCAAATCTGCAAAAAAAACAATTAAAGAAAGCAGCAGTGCAGAAGCGAAAAAGAAAGTAATTGATAAAGTAGTAAAGTTGGCCGAAGAAACTGAAAATCAAGCTAAAATAGAAGCCAAAGGCAAGTTGAATACAAAATTTGGCGCAAAACTTGATAAAACCCTTGATAATGTTTTTACTTGGGTAGTAAAAAAATTCGGTAAATCTGACAGATTAATAAGCAAAAATAAAGATTCAGCCGATTTAATCAAATCCGCAACCAAGGTTGTATTATTAGGTAATACATTGAAGGAAGTTGTAGGTACTATTCTATATACCACTCAGGCAATGACAAATGAAGACTTACCGCAAGATAAACGTAAATTTGTCGGCTTATATGACCTGAGTGTCGGCGTTGTATCAACAATAGTTTCATTAATTTTTGGTGTCGGACTTCAAAATAAGATTAGAAACGGATATGCAAAATTGTTGAAACCGGTTGCTAAAAGCTTACCGAGATCTGCGGTATTCGTCGGAACTGCAGCGGCATTCACATCATTTGCACTTCAAACGATTGTTGGTAAACGTATAATCGCTCCGGCAATTGCAACTCCTGTTGCAGGAAAACTTAAAACAAATATGATGGAAAAAGCTAATGCTCAGCCAGATAAGAAATCTTAAAAAAAATACGTTGGTTTCAGATTATAAGAAAAAACTTGGTGCTTTTTTTCAACAAACTCAGCATAGCATACGGTATTTGACATTTGTTTTATGTATTAGTACAATGAGTACGAGCTTAACCCGAGAAAATAAAAGGTTAAACTTTTGCGGAATGGCTGTTTGTCCGTCATTTTGTTTTGGTAGTATGTGTTTTTAATATAATTAGGAGGTAATACCTGAAATGATTCCTGTTCAAAATGTAACAATGTATGTGCCGACTTTTCAAGTTAAGGAAGAAACGGTAGTTAATTATAATAACACGCCAAAGACAAATTTATTACCGGAGCCGAATTCATTGACGGGGGCGGATTTATTATCTATGCAGTATACGTTTTTAATCAAAAGACCATCAAAAGAGGGTATCCAAATAAAAACAAGCGAAATGGATTTTCAACATTATCAAGATATGGGGAGACAAGCTGTAGAGGATATTTCCGCACGAGCAGGTAAAAAAGGTCAATTCTTAAATTGGATAGGCGTTTTGCCGGAGGCACAGCTGAAGAATATTGACGCTCTTTATAAAATGGCTGAAACAGCAAAGCAAGGGAAATATACTGATCTTGCCATCCTTGGTATAGGGGGTTCCCGCCATACAACAGAGGCAATGATGAATATGCTTGGTAAGAGCTCAAATATCCATTTCTATTCAGGCATTGATCCAAGCAGTTTTTCAAAGTTTATGAATTCTATTGACTTGGATAAAACTCAATTTCTTGTTGTTTCAAAGTCAGGTAAAACTTTGGAAACGACAGTTGCTTATCAAAATGTAAAAAAAGTTTTGCAGGAAAAACTCGGCAGAGAAGATGTATCTGACAGATTTATAGCAATGACTGACCTTTCTCCTGAAAAAAGTAATTTGAGAAAACAGGTTGAATCCGGTGCTATCAAATTAAGCGGTCAGGTTCATGATGATGTCGGCGGCAGATTTTCAATTTTTGATGATGCAACAATATTTACTATGGCTTATGCAGGTGTCAAAAAGGATGATGTCAGGAGAATGCTAAAAGCTTCACTTGAGGCACAAAAGGAATTTTTAAACAGTGATATTAATAAAAATGACGCTCTAAAACTTGCGGCATTCAACGTTAATTCAAGATTGCAAGGCAGATCAAAACATTTTGTTGAATACTTTGGTGACGATTTTAGCGGTGCTACCTTGTGGGAAAAACAGATGAAAAATGAGTCTTTGAAAGCAAGGATATCGACAGATACAAATATAGGACCTGGATATTTGCATTACAATGCGGAATCTGACCTTGATGACAACAATAAAGATTCATTCTACACCTTTATTTATGCTGCTCCGAAAGATAAAACAACCGCGTCTTTGTTGAACGGTGCAATGAAGGCATACAAAGAATTGCATCCTGTAAATGAAATTATTTTTAACGAGCTTACACCGGAAGCAATTGCAAGATTTATTGAATTAAAACATTTTGAAACACTATATACAGGGAATATGCTGCGCCAAACGACAGGTGAAACGGTAGATCTCAACAAGCCAATGCCGGAAGTTATTCAGCCGAATGTTGAGAAATACAAGAAAAATGTTTATACTAAGTAGTTCAATTATAAGTAATAACTGATTGTTTGCGGAAGTTTTTAAGAATTTTAAAAATAAGTTTTAGCATGCTTTCATTTTTGTGCGATAATATTTTCGTGCATGTATTTTATTGGAATTTAGAGAAGTATGAGTATTTGGTCAAGTATTAAACATTTTTACAGGGTGCCTGAACCGGCAGAACCTATAACAGATAAAGAAACGATAGATAAAACTTATGCAATGTGGAGAATGCGGATATTTTTATCCATGTTTTTCGGGTATATAGTTTTTTACCTTTGCCGTAAAAATATATCGGTTGCACTTCCGGCAATACAAGATGCATTGGGCTACAGCAAACTTGAACTGGGGTTGTTGGGCAGCTCGCTTTATTTCTCTTATGCTGCGGGTAAATTTATAAACGGTATAATTGCAGATAATACAAACGCAAAGAGAATTTTGCCGACGGCTCTCTTTATTTCCGCTTTTGTTAATATTTTGTTTGTTGTATGTGCATATTATGTATCACCAAATCTAACCTTTTGCGGATTTTCAGTTCTTTTAATGCTTTTGGCATTTTTCTGGGGTGTGAACGGTTGGTTCCAATCAATGGGATTCCCGCCGATTGCAAAAAACCTTTCTTATTGGTTTGCAAATAAAGAAAGAGGGGTTAAGTGGTCTTTGTGGTCATCTTCGCACGAAATCGGAACCTACCTGAGTATGATTCTTTCCGGCTTCTTGATTACCCATTACGACTGGCAGTCAGTATTTTACGTTCCGGCATTTTTGGCAATAATTTGCTGCTTTTTCTTCTACAAAAACCTTCAAGACAAGCCGGAAAGCATTGGTTTGCCTGATATAGAGCGGTACAAAGACCCTGATTATGTCGAACCGGTCAAGGCAACTAACGAAGAAGACAACTATACTTATTCTGATATTTTCAAAAAATACATTATCAAAAATCCTACGGTATGGCTGCTTGCGATTGCATACATTTTTGTTTATGTCGTAAGATACGGGACAATTGACTGGCTTGTAATGTATCAAGTCGATATGAAGCATTATAATATTGCGGATGCCGCAAAAATAATAAGTTTTCTCCCGCTTGTCGGTGTATTGGGAACTATAGGCGCAGGAGTTGTTTCAGATAAACTGTTCGGCGGCAAACGTGCTCCGGTTAATATTATCTGCCTTACACTTTTAGCGGTTTGCATATATTTGTTCAAGATTAATCAATTC
This sequence comes from Candidatus Gastranaerophilales bacterium, assembly GCA_905236055.1. Classification (GTDB taxonomy): domain Bacteria; phylum Cyanobacteriota; class Vampirovibrionia; order Gastranaerophilales; family Gastranaerophilaceae; genus CAG-196. The sequence continues at coordinate 7,948 of CAJOOA010000054.1, forward strand.
CCGATTATGGATTACGTTTATGTGTCAGCAATCGGCGTATTCACTTGCGGACCTCAGGTTTTGATAGGCGGACTTTCTGCCGTTGAATCAAGCTCCAAAAAGGTTGCTTCGGCAGTAACGGGCTTCTGCGGAATGTTCGGTTATATCGGTTCAATCCTTTCCGGTGTCGGAACGGGTTATATTATCGATAAATTCTCTTGGAACAGCGCAGTTAACTTCTGGATATTATCCGCATTGATATCACTCGCGATATGCCTGATTCTGCTTAAAAACGACATAAAGAAGAAATAATCGGTTGGAACTGAAATATTTTCTTTTATTACGGTCCTCGGGCGGCTTGTATCTTCGCCAATCGAAGTTCGTTGACGTACTCCTCCAATTCGGAACTCGTACTGAGCCCG
>CAJOOA010000055.1 GCA_905236055.1 Candidatus Gastranaerophilales bacterium
GAATCTGACGATACTGAGTTGGTGGGTTAGATTTAAAAGATTTTCTTTGAAAGAAGCTTTCCAAAACAGGAAAGCTTCTTTTTTGTAACATTTTTGTAAAGATTTGGTTTAAAAAAGGCAATTTTATTTTTTTAGCGACTTAAGTAGAAAGGAAGGTCGAAATGATAAATAACAAATACTGTAAAAAACTCATGAATTTACGGTGGGGGTTGTAATATGGTCAATGTAGCAAAAATATTTTCAACTCTTGGGAATCCTAATTCCCTTGTTCCGCTTGGTGTAAAAGACCTTGCAGGAACCTCCGGAATGACAGCGGGTTCTTATATAACAGGTAAAGAGGAAGGTAAAGACAGATTAATTGATGAAGTGGGAACCGAATTAATCTGGTTATTGGGTATACCGGCATTGAAGTTGGTTTATGATAATACGGTCTTCAAAGCATTAAAATTAGACGCAAAATTCGACCCCAGAAACCTTAAAGATAAGGATATCTTTAATAAAATCAAAGAATATGCCCCTGACGAAAAGGTTAAAGCGAGTATTGAAAAAATAGAAAAAAATGAAAAATTGTTTAAAAATACCGCTTCATGTAGATTTGTTTTTTCAACAGCCCTGACTATAGCAAGTTATATTATGCTGACAAAATTCAAGCAGAAATATACCGAAAAACAGATACGGCAAAATCTTATTGACGAATACAATCAAAACAAAACCAATGAAGCAAAGCAAAATTCAACAGTAAATGAACAGGAAAAGAGCAATGAAAATGCTACGCAGCCAAGCTTCAAAGGTCTTGCGTCTGCTATTGAATATTTTGCATTTTCTCCGGTAAGAAATATGTGGCTTTTAGAAGGCGCAATTACTACTACAAGATTAAAAGACTCAAGATCACCTCAGGAATTTATCGGATACGCAATAAAAGAGGCCTTTGCGTGGACATTCCTTTATTTTGCAGGTGCTAAGATTCAAAATGCAATCGAAAAGCACGCAAAAGAAAAATATAACAAGTCTATAGGACTTGATGCAAGAGTTATCGAGGGCGGCGAGCTTCAAAAAGCTTTTGAAAACGGATCCATTGAAAAATGCCTTGAAGAATTTAAGGTAGCAAATACTTCCAATGTCAATTTATACGAGTTTTTACACAAAAATCCCGATAATATGGTTGTCAAAACAGCAAAGCAATCAGATATTATTGCAATGTATCCGAAAGAAAAGAAATGGTATCAAATATTTAAGAAAAAAGAATATACAAATAAAATAGATACAAGAAAATTTATCGACCTTGAAGATATTAAGGGCGTTGAAAATAAGATTAAAGAGCTTTACAGTCAGTACAAAGAAGCATTGAAGAAAGGAGAAACTTCTGAAAAATTCTTTGCGGGAGTAAAGAGATTAAAACGGAAATCAATTGCCGCAAATATCGGTTCCTGTGCTCTTGCACTTGGCGTAATTTCGCCCGGCATTATGCTTGCCAAACGGCTTTTGTTCAAAGATGACGCAGAATTCCAAACTAAAAAAGACATCAGAGAACAATTGATTGATGAAGGCGTAATTGCGTAAGACTGCTAGCAATTAAAAGCGGTCTGGATTAATCCGACCGTTAATATTAATCAACTTTTTTCAAAGTCGGAAATGCTATTACATCTCTTATTGTAGGAGAGTTTGTAAGAAGCATTACTAACCTATCGATTCCCATACCCATACCGCCTGTCGGAGCAAGACCGTATTCAAGGGCATTTATATAATCTTCATCGATTTCCATTGCTTCTTCATCACCATTTGCTTTTGCGAGCGCCTGTGCCTCAAATCTGTGACGCTGGTCAATCGGATCAGTTAATTCTGAAAATGCATTCGCGATTTCCCACCCGTTAACTCTTGTTTCAAAACGCTCTGTCAATCTGTCATTATCTCTGTGAACTTTTGCCAACGGTGAAATTTCTCTCGGATAATCCAATATGTGAACCGGCTGAATCAATGTCGGCTCAACTTTTGCCTCGAAGACAGCTTCTACAATTTGTCCCCAGTTCATCTGTTCATCGACTTCAGCATGTAATTTCTTTGCTTCATCATATGCTTCTTTTGCCGTGAAGAATTCGCCAAAATCAACGCCTGTGTATTCTTTAATAGCACCCAGCATAGTTTTTCTGTCCCACGGCGGAGTCAAATCAATCTCATTCTCGCCATACTTAATTTTTGTTGTGCCCAAAACTTCTTGCGCCACATATGCAACAAGATTTTCGGTTAATGCCATCATTTCGTTATAATCGACATAAGATTGATAAAGCTCAATCATAGTAAATTCGGGGTTGTGACGTGTATCAATACCCTCATTTCTGAAACATCTTGAAAGTTCAAATATTTTATCATTCAAACCGCCAACCATAAGCCGTTTTAGATGCAATTCCGGAGCAATTCTTAACGTCAAATCCATATCAAGTGCATTATGGTGCGTAATAAATGGTCTTGCATTAGCACCTGAAGCTTGTGTATGAAGCATCGGGGTTTCTACCTCTATAAAGCCCTGCTTGAACAAATATTCACGAACTTTTTGAACGATTAAACTTCTTTTTCTTAAAGTATCTCTTGTGGATTCATTAACAATCAAATCCAAATATCTTTGTCTATACTTGGTTTCAGTGTCAGACATATTGTGATAAGACTTCAGTTGTTCAAGTTTTTCTTCACTAATCTGCTTATTTGGCAAAGGAAGAAGTGATTTTGAAAGCACTTTAAAATCTTTTGCTTTTATTGATAACTCACCTCTCGGAGTTCTTCTTATTGTTCCGTGAAAACCTATAATATCACCTATATCGACAAGTTTAAGGGTTTTAAACATTTCTTCCGACATATTATCTTTGTGAGAAAAGATTTGAATTTTTCCTGTTGTATCCATCAAGTCAATAAACATGCCGGAATTTCTTATAGCCATTACACGACCGGCAACGGAATATTTATCCTGAGTTTCTTCACCTGCGGGCAAATCCTTGTATTTTTCCTGCAATTCCAAAGCCGTTGCATTTCTGTCAAAAACATATGGATAAGGATTAATCCCCTTATCTGCCAGATCTGCAAGTTTTTGAATTCTTGTTTGTCTTATGGTTTCCTTTGCCGATATCGGCTCTCTTAATTCTTCTGTCATAAATTATCACATTCCTTTTTAAATTATATTTTCCAACTGTTTAAATACTCAACTTGCTCAGGTGTGAGCGTATCGATTTTTATTCCCATTGCATTGAGTTTGAGTGATGCAATTTCGTAATCAATAGATTCAGGGAGAGTATGCAACTTGCATTCCAGTTTGCCCCTATTCTTAACTATGTATTCCATACCGAGTGCTTGATTAGCAAAACTCATATCCATAACTGATGCCGGATGTCCTTCTGCCGCACCGAGATTTACAAGCCGTCCTTCACAAAGAACATAAACTGATTTACCGTTATTAAGCTTATATTCATCCATAAACGGTCTGATTCTCTTGATTTCTGTTGCATAAGCTTTCAAATCCGGAACATTAACTTCCCAATCGAAGTGTCCTGCATTAGCTACCATTGCACCATCTTTCATAGAAAGTAGGTGTTGAATATCAACAACGTGTTTGTCACCTGTTACGGTTAAGAAAATATCACCGACTTTTGCAGCTTCCGCAATCGGCATAACTCTATATCCCTCCATAACTGCCTCAAGGGCTTTCAACGGATTAACTTCGCAAACTATAACATCAGCACCCAATGCCTTTGCTCTTAATGCACAACCTCTGCCACACCATCCGTAACCGGAGATAACAACAGTTTTGCCCGCAATTAAAATATTAGCAGCTCTCATTATACCGTCCATCGAACTTTGGCCCGTGCCGTAACGGTTGTCATAAAGATGTTTCGTCAAACTTGTATTAACACCTACTGCCGGAAATTTCAAAGAACCATCTTTTTCCATTGCTTGAAGCCGTATAATTCCGGTCGTGGTTTCTTCGGTTGAACCGACAACATTTTCCAAAAGCTCGGGATAATCAGTGTGAAGCATTGAAACTAAATCACAGCCATCTTCTATAATTAAATTTGGCTTGTGCTCAATTGCGTGCTGAATATGAGATTTATATTGTTCAACGGTTTCACTAGCTATAGCATAAACCGGAATATTGTGATATTTAACCAAAGCCGCAGCTACATCATCCTGGGTTGATAAAGGATTTGATGCAACAAGAACCGTATCAGCTCCGCCTGCTTGCATTGTTAAACAGAGAGCAGCAGTTTCTTTTGTAACGTGCGAACAAGCAGAAAGGCGTAATCCCTTAAAGGGTTTCTCCTGTTCAAATCTTGCTCTGATTTTGGATAAAACGGGCATATCTTTTATTGCCCAATTAATATTATTTTCTCCTTGCTCTGCAAGGTTCATGTCTTTTACATCGCATTCCATTTCCATACAAGTCATTTCTTATTCCTTTTCCTTTAAATTTGTTACACTCACCGTATACATAGTATCACTAACATGAACAATAGCCCACCTTAACGGATTAATATTACGTTTTATTAATTCCGATTCAATATATTCCGTTGTAGGCGTCCCATTTTGGGGAATTTCTATCAATAGCGACTCTGCCTGCATAGTGTGTCCTTCAAGATACTTCCGTTATTTTACAAAAAATGATGCATTAACACTTGCATTGATTTTTATTACACCGTTGGAAATTGCCATACCGGAAGCCGATTCCGAAGACGAATCCGCAACTGCAGAGAGCATATTCTTTGCCGTATAAAATCTTGGCTGACTGCCATTGTTTGCGCTGCAGCTTGTATTAAGACTGCTAACACCGCTTACATAGGTATTCATTATTTTTGCTAAAATATTTGCTCTGTTGTAGGCCTTTTTAGTTGCTTTTGCAATTAAGTCATCGCATTGTGCTTCATAATTTGAAAGCGAGAAAGACAAACTATCTACGTTCGTAGCACCCAAAGTTATTGCTCGGTCAATCATTTTTCCTATACTGTCAATGGATTTCGTATGAACAACAACACTGTTAGAAACTTCGTATTTTTCAAAGTTTCTTTTGGAATTAGAATATGAATATATGGGAGATGCACTAAAATTCAATGTTTTTATATAATCGCCTGCAGAAAGATTAATCATAGACTTAAGTTCCGAATAAACTTTATCAGATATTTCTTTATTTGCAGCGGTTGCTTTTTGCATCGATTTTGTATCCGAAGTTTTTATTGCAAAAGTAATTTCCGCAACATCCGGAGCAAGTTCCGCATCTGCAGAAGTATTTACGGAAATATATCCTCTTTCTTTTGTATTGTCAGGTGTAACTGCCTGTACAGAAATACTTGCCGGTATTGCCAATAAACTGATAACCGCAACCCCTGTTATAAATTTTTTCATGTTTGTAACTCCTTTCCTTACCACACTATTATAACTGCAAAAAAATTAACTTAACAGGGGTTTTATACAAAGTAATGTGTCAATTTTTACTCATAGTCGAATCTAAATATTAAGATTTGTAACAAAAATCATGTCAAAAAAGGCAATTTTTTAAAGAGTAAATACTTAATATATATAAGAGTAACAAAAACGAGGATAAAAATATGACAATGCCGTGGTGCATGGATATGTTATCAAATTCAAATTTTGGAAGCATGAACCTCATGTATAACCAGTGCTATGCAGATTCAGCAGCAAGATGGTATATGAGCAATCCTTGGACAACCGGCTTTGGATTTATGCCGTATTCATTTAATAGTTATGATAATTTTGGCGGTTTCTTGAATCCTATTTATTCATGGAATCAAGCTGCCTTCAATATCTTCGGTAACAATGGCGGATGGAATATGAATGTTCAAAATCCGTTCAACACTTGGGGATGGTATTCAAATGGCGGCGCCTCAAATGGTGGTAAAAAAGAAGATTTGAGCGATGGTGAAATAGCTGCTAAATCCAAATATGAAACATTGAAAAAGTTATTAAATCAGTACGTGAAAGAAATTGAAAACGAAGAACCGGATACAGCAGAAATTATAAGCAACAAGCTTAATAATAGCAAAAAAGAAACTTACGAAGAAAAATACAAAGAACTGCTTGGCATTTACAAAAAATATACATCAAGCGATATAAAAACCTTTAGAGCTTGTATAAATAAAATCAACTCAGTTAAAATAGACGGCAAAAACCAAACCATTGAAGATTGGTTGAAGTATATCAATGGTGACGGTTTGAGTGATGTTGCAGAGCAAATAAAAATAGATTTAGATAATTGCCAAAATGCAGATAGCAATATTGATAAATTAGATAATGTTGACCAAAAGAACGTATTAGGTGTAATCAGTGCTTTCAATAGTAAGTATGGCGATTTAGCAAGTTATATATACAGCAAATATCAAAATGCAAGTCAAAAAACTACAGCACTATACAGTATAAACAAAGCTGTTAACGCATTAACAGATGCAGCAAAAGCCATCGCAGATGACAGAAATATTGATCCTGAAACAAGTAAAGCTATAAATGATAAAATTAAAGCTTTGAGTGAAACGGTCAAAGGAGAGTCTCTTGGAAGTAACTTCGCAATAGCATTTAATGAACTTTATGTTATGACAAAACTCGCCATAGTTAAACGATTAGAAAAACCGATGATTACAAAATATGGTGATATTGATAAAACATTGGTTAACTACTCTGAAACAACTATAGCAGCTTTGAAAAGTGAATTCCAAAAAACTTCTTCCGTCGATATTGATAAATTAGCCGCAAAGGTTAAGTGTACAGAATCACCAAAAAAAGTAGTTAAGTCCGAAAACGAAGACGAAGAAGTAGTTGAAGAAGATATTTCTGAAACAACTGTAAATAGCTTAATTAACGATAAAATTCTTGTTAAAACAGAGCATATGTACGACAAGTTACCTGTATACCATGAAGAAAAAAGCAACCGTTATTACATAGTTGATAATGGTAAAGTTTATGAAGTAACAAAAAATGGTACGAAAATCACAAAAGCCCAAAATGCAGAAGAAATAATGCCGGGTCTAATCAAAGAGATCTATAATTCTGCAAAAGAAAAAAATGAGTTGATAAAAGCACTTGAAAATGATGAAAACTTTAGCACTGCTACTGTTAACGGCACCACGGTATATACAGTAAAAGTTGTCGGTAAAGATTATCAATATATAATTAATGATAGTAATAAACTGCAAGAAGTTGAAGTAAACGACGGTACAATAACTGTCAAAAATAATACAGAATTAACATTTAAACAATTACAAAAAAGTATTAAAGACAAAAAAGCTCATCGTAAAGATGAACTCAATCTTAGTAAATTACTCTCAAGTGAAAATAATTTCATTATGGAAGGAACTGCAATAAGCGACGGAAACTGGAGTGCATATATTAATGATAACTTCAAAACTGGCTTAGGAAAGTGTTTCTTAAAACTTAAAAACGACTGGAACAGTGATAATCCTTATACCCAAAAGGAATGGGAAGATGCCGTTGATGCAACCATCAATTACTATAAAGATGCTCTTGCAAATTTATCATATGCAGATGATTGGAACTCAAAATACAAAGAAGGAACAAACGGAAATAAATCAGGAATTTATTCAGCTCCTACATGGACCTACAATGATAAAAATGGCAACCAATGTCAAATTCAAAGTTATACTCATGACGATGGAGGAAAAGTCAATTCATATATGGAACTCAAGAAAAGAGATACCAGTGTTGATGCAGACATATATATAGGATGCGACTATGATTCTTGGTGGTGTAATGACTTTTACATATACTTGAATCCGGACAAAGTTATAGAAAGATTCAAATCTTTCTTGCCGAAATAGTTGGTAAAAAAATAGTAAGACGTAAGAGCGGAGTTTCGAAAATCGAAACTCCGTCTTACTTTGTCATCATCCTCTCCTAAAGAGTAGGAGAGGATAGATTTTTGATATGAGCCATGCGAATATCTGAAAATCTTGGTGAGGTATGACATTCAAGGAAAATTGATATAATCGCCCCCTCTCCCCACCCCTCTCCCGTAGGGCGAGGGAGTATTGTTTTTCACCTCATCCCAACCCTTCCTTTAAAGGGGAAGGAGTCTTGCTTTCCCTCCCCCCTACAAAAGAAAAAACCCTGTCATTTTTGACAAGGTTTGGAATTCTTTTAATAATTCCTCATGTGTAGAAGGTTAGTGTGTAGGTTGTATGAAAGGTTTGTGTTTATGTGCTTTTTAAATATCACTCGTATATATATAAAGTATTTTTTTCTTCAATAATTGCGCAATATCACAAAAATCGTTACAAAAATTAAAACTTTAACAGAATCCCCACCTTTGCGGCGAAACAGCCATTTTTCAGTACTGTGCATATACTGTGTTTACACTTCTTAACAATTCAGCCGTTAAAAGGCAATTTTTTGATTAGTATATACTTTATATATATAGCACACTATAAGATATAGAGGAGAGATTTATGAGTCAAACTAAAGATGCTCAACATTATTGTCCGGATAAAAAAACAGACAATGTAAAAAAAGTTAAATTCTGCATTATTTCTAATTTTAGATGCCAGTATAGCAAACAAAGATTAACACTATTTGCGTTGGATAATATTTTAGCATTTTAATTTTTTAGATTAGACAGAAAAGTACCGTAAATTAAATAAAATTTACGGTACTTTTTTATTGACAAAAAATTTTTCATCATTAATCCTTCATATAGAGGTATATATTAAGTAAGAAATTTGTCATAATAATGGTATTATGCCCTTCGTATACAGATTACAAAAAATTCTCGATTTCAGAATCAGAAAAAAAGAAGAACAACTAATGGCTGTGTTAAAGGCGCAGCAAGCTGTACACGAGCAAGAAGAAAGAATTCGGCAGAATGAAGCCGAAATCCAACAAACAATTGAATCTAAAAAAACTGCTGATTTCAGAATGATGGAATATTATGACAAATACCTTCATCATCTATGGGACAAAGCAGATGCCCTGGAGGCAGAAAGGCAAAGATTACAAGCCATATTAGATGAAGAAAAACAAAAACTTGTAAAATGTGAGCAGGAAGTTAAAGTTCTTGAAAAACACAAAGAAAAACAAAAGGATGCATACATTGAAGAAGAGAAAAAAGAAGAATTAAAAAGATTTTCCGAAATCGGGGTTCAAAGATTCTTTATCCGCAATCGAGAAGAAAATGAAGAACTTGAAGCAGAAATCCAAAAAATTATAGAAGAAACTGAAGCAGAAGGAATAGAAGAATGGAAATAAAAAGCTCAGAAATAAGTACAACAACTTCAACAAAACAAAATTCCGTTAAAGTGCAAAACGAAAACTCGGATGTTAAATTTTCCGATGAACTTAAAGATGCAAAAACGGCTGAAGATAAAGTCAGCAAATCGGTTGATAATAAAAAAATTGAAAAACCGGAAGAAGTAGAAAATTCTGAAAAACCTAACGATAAAACCGATAGCAAAGAACTTGGTAAAGACGATAAAAATAAAAATACAGAAAATTTGCAAAAAGAAAACATTATTCTTGAAGAAGCAATAGACAATCTGACCAATACGGTTTTAAAACTAAACCAACCGGATGAAAATATACCCCCATTGGTTAAAGATAATTCTAAAAATACCGATAATATTGATGAGGATACAGATTTGATTAATAACGATTACAAAATTGATACAAAAGATAAGTTGCCGCAAATGTTGCCAAATATGAATTTTGGCGGTGATGGTCAGCCATTTTCGTCATTTATGAATAATACAACAGGCGAAAAAGAAAATGAAAAAGCACTCGTATCCACTGCTCAAGAAATGGCCGAAGAAGCCGCTATTTTATCAACAATGGCTGAAAATATAGCAATGGCAAATAAAGCTAATATTGCAAATGATTCCGTTGAACCAAATGAAAAATTGGTATCTAAGGAAGATGGTATAAAGAAAGTTAATACAGAAAACAATATGGTAGAAGAAGTTGTAGTAAAATACGATACAATTTTAATGAATGAAGCAGACGTCAATGTATTTGCAGACTTAGCCGATGGAAAAGAAGTTAATCTTAATCATATCACAAGTGAAAATACAAATAAATCTGTCCAAGTTTCTAAAACATTGGCTGATATGCTTGCTAAAGCAATGCAAGACAACAAGCCAATACGAATAGAATTTGACAATGGAATTTCCGTCATTATAAAAATATCAAGAGACGGAAAATTGTCAGCAGACTTTTTACCTTCAACACAAATAGCAGAAGCATATTTAAGAGAAAACTTACCCATATTAAAGCAAAAGTTTGATGAACAAAATCTTGAATATGATGAATTAAACAAAAGAGAACGCAGAAATCCTGACAAGGATCAAGGCAGAAAGAAAGGGCGTGAAAATGAATGATATTTATACAACAGCCATAAATACCCAAAAGGCAACGTTACAGTGGATGGACGTTTTGGCAGACAACCTTACAAACGTTTACTCGCCCGGTTTTAGGGAAAATAAAGTTAATTTTAACACTTTTCTCGGCGGTGCGGTTCTGGACCAGAATGTTAAAAATTTCGGACAAGGTAAATCTACCCCGGGTACATCTAATGAAAACCTTTTCCTTGAAGGTTCCGGTTTCTTTATAATAAGAAATCCGGAAGGCAACGTATCATACACTCGACTTGGTGAATTCACATTTGATTCGGAAGGCGTTTACAAAGCAAAGAACGGAGATAATGTTCAAGGGTATATCCTTAATGACAAAGGCGAAATTATGGCAGGAACAAAGTCCATAAGTGCAGATTTGTATGAAGAAACCGCTCTTAAAGGCGGCGCAATGAGTATTCCCACAACAAATATTAAGCTTTGGATTGATCCTAATAACGGAAAGTTCCTCGGCAAATATGATGAATATGAAATTAAAAATGACGGTACTATATACGGGAAAGCTGATGGAGGAAATCGTCAAGTTCCTCTGTATAAAATAGCTACCGCAAACTTCCATAATCCAAGCGGACTTTATGAAGTTAAAAATGGTATTTTTGTTGAAACTGAAGAATCAGGAAAACCCGTTGCAGGCAGGGGCGAAATTCGTTCCGGATTATTAGAACAATCAAATATAGATTTCAAAAATAACATGGCTGATTATCAGATGGCAAAAGTACAAATGGAACTCGTTAATGCATTAATTAAATCAAATAAAGAACTCTTGCAATCAGCAATGGAAATGGCTACACAATAGTATAAAATTACTTAACAAGTTTGTGAAATTCTTTGTTTTAAGTTATACTTAACTGGAAGATGTTTAATAAAACCGTTTTTAAAAAGAGAATACTTTTTGTCGGAATTCCCGATATGGCTTACGTCGGGATTGACGGTTTGCTTATGTCTGGCATAAATATTGTCGGAGTGCTTGGCCCCAAAAAAAATCATACTTTATATTCGGATTTTAAAAGTTTTATTATTAACCGAGGGCTTAATTACATTGACTATGACGAGTTGGATGAGCCGCAACTTATTGAAAAAATAAGGGGCTTAGATGTAGATGTCGCCGTTGTATGCTCTTTTAATTACAAAATTCCTAAAGTACTGTTAGATGCAACAAAAGATGGGTTTATAAATGTTCACCCCTCCATGCTTCCTAAGTACAGAGGAGGGAATCCATATTCAAGAGTAATTATGAACGGCGAAACAGAAACTGGTGTTACCATTCACTTTATGAATGAAGAATTTGATACCGGAGATATTATTGCACAAAAAGCATATCCGATTCATTCGAAAGCAACAATGGGCACAATTTTTAATGAATTGAATTTCTTGGGAATTGAATTACTTCTAAAAGTATTACAATCCTATGAGGTTCAAGAATTGCCAAGAATAAAACAACCCGAAGGAAATTTTGTTTCGGGAAACAGTTTGTCAGATAGTGAAATCTTTGTAAACTACAACAAATCCGCAGAAGAAATTGAAAGATTTGTCAGAGCGCTTAACCCTTTCATTCTTGCAAGCACTACTTTTAGAGGGAATCCGATGAAAATAATGCGTGCGGAAGTCGCCTCAGATGCTTTTTCAATACCACACCCTGCCGGTACTGTGTCGAAAATTGAAGACGATAAGTTCTTCATAGCAACGGCGAAGGGCTTGATAGTTCCTACAATTATACAGTTTGGAAGTTTCTTTATCGGAGACAGCAAAGATTTTATAAGAATTGTTAATCCTAAGATTGGAGAAGAATTCAAGTAAGGATATAGGGATAAATACAGAGAATAGTCAGTATTTACAATGATAAATATGAAGGCAGAGGGGAATGGACAAATTATATTTTTTAACTGCAGGAGTGCCTTTAAAAGCCGGAAATAAAGGTTATAAAAAAGGGTTTGAGATCCACGATGAAATGGGTCTGGACGGACTTGAGCTTGAATTTGTACATGGAGTAAGAATATCGGAACAGAGCAGAGATGATGTTAAGAATTCCGGTAAAATTATAACTGCGCATGCTCCTTTTTATGTAAACCTAAATGCCAGAGAAGAAGAAAAGGTTGAGGCAAGTGTTCAACGCATAATTGAAACTGCAATGACAACTGCTGAACTTGGCGGATACAGTATAACTTACCATGCGGGCTTTTATTTGGGTCAAGATGCGGAAACAGTTTACCAAAAAATATACGAACAAACAAAAATTATAACATCCGAACTCAATAAAGTGAGAAACAAAATATGGATTCGTCCGGAAACTACAGGAAAATCCACTCAATGGGGAGATTTGGATGAAATTATAAGATTATCAAAAGAGTTTGAAACCGTCCTCCCATGCGTTGATTTCTCACACATTCATGCAAGATACAACGGATTTTGGAATACTTACGATGAATTCGCATTGATATTTGAAAAAATAGGAAAAGAATTAGGCCAAAATGCACTTGATAATTTTCATGCTCACATCGCGGGGATAGATTACGGTGCGAAGGGCGAAAAGAAGCATCTTAATCTTCAAGACTCAGATATGAACTACAAAGACTTGCTAAAGGCATTCAAAGCTTTTAACATCAAGGGAGTTATTATCTGCGAAAGCCCCAATATTGAGGATGACGCAAAACTTATGAAAGATTTTTACCTAAGCATTTAAATCGAAATACTACTATTCCAATGGAACTTCTGGCGTTGTATGAGCATATAATATTAAGCTTACGTTCGAAATTAAGATTTTTTTATCTTTTGGATATGGCTTAATATCGATTCCTAAAATTCTTACATAATAAGGATATTGAATTATATCTTGAATGAATTTACCCAAATTCGTATAATTTGAAACTAATTCCATGTTAACTTCCGACACAAAGTATTGATCTTTGCTAAATTTAACAAAAGCATCACTTTCGGGATTATACAAATATTCTATAGATTTAATCTTAATAGAATTAGCATGAAGCATTTCAATTAAATCATTATATAAAGTAAAAAACAGTGTATCATTGCCTAAATCAGAATCAAGCGGAGCATATACTTTCTTTTGTACAGATGTCATCGCCATTTTCATTTGATTCAACTTGCGTTCAACAATTCTTTTTTGCTCAAGCTTCTTATTGTATTCTTGCTCTTTTTTAACCACTTGACTATTAACACTAATCAACTGATTCAAAGATTGCTTTAACGTACTATACCCATACATGCTGGCAAGTAATACAATTACAACAAAAGTGAATATACCATAATATCTACTGTATTTATCCATCAATCATTCCTTCAATTACTCTAACGGTTGCAGTGCAGGCAACCCGCTTTTACCTTTACTGTTAGCTTTTTTATTGTTATCTTTACTATTTGCTTCAGGTGCATCCTTTACTTCCGGCTCTTTGTCAGAAATTCTAAATTCGTAAAAATCTGCATTAAGCGAAGTTAAGACTGTCTCCGTATCAAAACTCTCACCGGATATCTCAGAAAATCCTGAGGCATTTTGTTTTCCGGCTAGCCCCAATTTTTGCAATTTAATCGGAGCAGACGGATTATAATCCTTAATATTTCTGAAAAATGCATATACACTTTCCAGATTATCGGCTTGCCCTTCAATTGTGACATGATCTCCCAATTCCATTGATGTTAGCCACAATTTTTTTGGAATTTCTGTTCCAACTATTGTGTAATAAGAATAAACCACCTTATTACTTGATAATCCCATACGGATTTCATCAATTTCAGAAAACTGTTGGGTAGAAATATCCTCATGTTCCTTTAAATATTGATTTACCTCTTCAATCTTAGCATTGTAATCAGCAATTTTGTGATCCTTGGCTTTCTTTTGTCCACTCAAACTCAAAGCTATCACTGTCGTTAAAACTACAATCAGAATAGCTAGCGCAATACCATACTTTAACATATTTTCCATAGAAAGTTCTATGCCATAGAACACAGGAGGAGTTTGACTGAAATATATGTCACCCAACTGACTGTTAAACATGTTAAGAGGCGCCGTTGAATTAACACCATATTCTTTTTTGATCGCCGCACCTATTACATCTAAAGATGGCTTGTTCCCTTCAGGTAATTCTGTCTCAGATTCAAGGAATGCAGATTTATTGTAAATATTATCTTCCTGATGCACAATCGGAGCTCTGTACGTGAGCTTTGATGCCAACTTTTCTGCACTTATTATATCAGTTTTTGATACAACGTAGAGCATTGATGACGGCGTATTTTTAAGTACCGGGGAAACTGCATTCACTACAGAAGAATAATTTTCTTCTTCTTCAAGAATCTTGCCTATACTTATCGGTTCTCTTGAAATACTTACATAATTCTGGCCCTGCATTGATATAATTCTGCAACAATTACCATCAACAACCAACATAACCCACATCGTATCCGAAGATATTTCCACCCTACCGGTATATATCAATGCATTAAGAGTTGAGTTCACTGATGTATCGATTGCAACTAAATTATACTTCAAATCTTTAATTTGGAGTGCAATTTCCATAATTATACTCTTTGGCAAAGCTTCATGTACGACCTTATTTGACTGTATTGTCGAATTCGGCAACACACAATAGCTATATATCGGTTCATCTGCGTCGCTATTGAATAAAGGATTATCAAGTATATCTTCCTCAACATTGTTTGCCAACTGCGTTTTATCAATTGATGCAGGCCTGTCAACAACATCAAAAATCCCTGACGGAAAATTTAATACAATTTCCGTTCCTTGAGGGATGCCAGCATCTACGAGTGCATCATAAAGCGTTTCTTTGAATATATCCAGGTCAAAATTCCCCTGTAACTTGCTGTCAAATTCAAAAGGTTTTGACACATAATTCATTAACTGCTTCTTTTCATAATCCACTTGAGCAACTTCTATGCCCACCTCAGGGGTTACAGATACACCAACTATTGCTTTCTTCTTAAAATCTAATCCCATGCCCATTTCTTCCTATTTTTTTTTATTGTACAATAAAATTAAAATTTTGTATACACCATATCAATGAATTGGATGTTTGTTACTCGGGGTTTAACTGTACAAATGACAGAACTTTCTTATATTTACGGTAAAAATTCTATAATAGAAGCACTGGAAACAGGCAATAGGGAGTTTAATAAAATACTTATTGCCGATAATACACATCATGACGAGAAAATTGAACACATAAAAAAACTTGCCAAAAGCACTGGCGTAATATTTCAATTTGTAAAAAAGGAAAAATTGAATCAAATTGCTCCTAATGTTTCGCATCAGGGTATTATTGCTTTAATTTCACCTGTTAAATATGTAGAACTTGAAGATTTTATTGAAACACATAACGGAGAGGATGCTTCAATAATAATTTTGGATGGAGTAGAGGATTCGCATAACCTTGGAGCTATCATCAGGTCTGCTGTATGCGCCGGGATTAAAGGAATAATTCTACCTTCAAGAAGAGGCGCTTTAATCAATTCAACAGTAGAAAAGACAAGCGCAGGAGCTATTAATCATATTAATGTAATAAAAGTTAATAGTTTGGTAAATGCAGTTCAAAAGCTTAAAGAACACAACTACTGGGTAATTGCATCAGATCATCATGCCGAAGATAATTACAGTGAAATTGACTATACAGATATGAAAATAGCTTTAGTCATGGGAGCGGAGCACTCAGGTATATCAAGAGCTCTGCTTAAACTTGCAGATTACAAAGTTAAAATTCCAATGTTAACAAATTTTAATTCTTTAAATGTTTCTAACGCAACTGCTATAATATTGTTTGAAATAGTACGGCAAAAACTCAACAAAAAAGTTAAATGATATTTGCTTAAATACGTCAGGAGGCATAAATGCCAAGAAAAAAAGATTCTTTAAATATTACAATGAATGAAATTTCCGATGAAGGTATCGATTTTAGCAGTATTGATACTATAGACGACTTGGATGACGAAGAAAATATTTCCATAGAGGAACCCAAAACGCAGGAAAGCTTGAACTCCGTAAATTCGGACGATTCTGTCAGAATATATTTACAGCAAATAGGCAAAATACCTTTACTCTCTTCTGAAGAGGAATTGGAAGTTGCAAAACAAATATATGAAACTCAAAGCGAGTTTGCAAGAAAAGTTCTTATAAACGCAAATCTTCGGCTTGTAGTTAGTATCGCAAAAAAATACATCGGAAGGGGCTTGTCTTTCCTTGATTTAATTCAAGAAGGTAACATGGGATTAATTCGCGCCACTGAGAAATTTGATTACACAAAAGGATACAAATTTTCTACATATGCGACATGGTGGATTCAACAATCGATTACCAGAGCGATTGCGGACAAGGCGCGTATAATACGGCTTCCGATTCACCTAATTGAATCCATTAACAAAATAAAAAAAGCAACTATTGATTTAACTACCGAGCTTGGCAGAATTCCTGTCAAACAAGAAATTGCCGACAAACTCGGTATTTCTGTTTCAAAATTGACTTCGATTATAAAATCCACTCAATCGACAATAAGCATAGATACTCCAACCGGACAGAAGGAAGATTCAAATAAAATCATTGACTACATTGTCGATGAATCAACACTTGCTCCGGAATCTAGAGTTTCACAGGAAAGCTTGCTTGATGATATTAAAATCATGCTAGAACAATTGAGTCCTAAAGAAAGGGATATCCTTATTCTAAGATTCGGATTGAACAATGACGGAAACAAAAAAACATTGGATGAAATTGGTTCAATATATGGTGTTTCCAGAGAGAGAATAAGACAAATTGAAAACAGAGCGATATCAAAATTAAAAAAGCTTTGCAAAAATAAGAACATGTCTTCAAGTCTTAAAAACTATTTTGGTACATAACAACTTTATAAATTCAAGGAATTAAAAATGGCAGATATTGAGAAAATTAACGAGCTTATCGGCGATAAAAATTTTGAAGCAGCAAAGGAATTGCTGGATAGCGCATTGACCGAACAGCCAGATAACGTAGAATTGTTAAAACTTGCAGGGCTCACTTATACTAACTTGAAAGATTGGAAAAATGCCTGCAAATACTTTGAATCCGCAATAAAATATTCTCCGGAAGATGCAACGGTTACGTTTTATCTCGCAAAATGTTATGAAAAGCTTGGGGATTTTATATCTGCAAAAAACTATTACATAAAAGTAACCGAACTCCGTCCAGAGTACAGTGAGGCATACAAAAGCTTGTGTATGGTCCTTCTGTGGCAAAAAGATTATGCTACCACCATCAAATATTCAGAAATAGCATCAGAGTTATTCCCCGATGACTATTTTTATGACTTTGTAAAGGGTACAGCGCTAATGGACGCGAAAGACTTTATGAGAGCTTTGAGTTGTTTGCACAGTGCACTTCAAAAATCTCCTCAGAAAACTGAAGTAATAAATAGCTTGGGGACTTGTTATATGGCATTGAATGACACGGAAAAAGCAATTGATACATATAAAAAAGTATTGGATTATAATCCCCAAAATGCAGCAGCGTATTTCAATATCGGTTCAGCTTACCAAATAAAACAGGAACATGAAAAGGCAGTAGAATATTTTGAAAAAGCCGTTTCTTTAGAACCGGAAGATGAGAGATTCCTCTCATCCCTTGCTATGTCAGAAGTCAAAGTTAAGGATTATGATTGTGCATTAAAACATTATAAGCAGTTATCCGTACTTTATCCGAATAAAGAAAACTATCGTTATAACATGGTAACTTGCTATGAGGGATTACGTGATTACCAAACCGCAATTTCAATTCTTGAAAATTTACTTTTTGTTAACCCTTCTTTTATTCTGCCTGCACAAAAACTTGCTAGTTTATACGTAAAAACAAATCAATTAAATAAGGCAAAAGATATTTTTGAAAGAATATTGTTAAAGAAAAGCTCTACGGCCGAAAATTTGCATCAGTATGCAATAATTTCATCAAATCTTCACGATACCGACACGGCAGAAAAGATTCTAAAAAAAGTTATTCGTATGAATCCGAATATTGCAAACGCGCACAAAGATTTAGCAATAATTTATTTGAACAAGCGACTTTTTGACTATGCAAAAGAAGAATTTGATATTGCCTTAAAACTTGCACCAAAGAGTTTTGAAATAATTTTTGAATACGGAAATTATTTGTATTCAATTTCAGATCACAAAGAAGCAGAAAAATATTACACAAAAGCGTTGGAAATTGAACCGGATAACGTTCTTGCTTTGGTTTTCATGGCTCTTAACAAGCTCGTACTTAATCAGCTTGATGATGCTTACAAATACATACTAAAGGCCTTAGAAATAGAACCGGAACATGAATATGTTCAATTTTGTGCAGGCAGAATTTTGTTTGCGAGAGGTGAATACGAAGAAGCAAAACGTTATCTCGTACGGGCAACCGAACAAAATCCGGATTTGGAAACATTAAATGCGCTTGCTCTAAGCTACTACCATTTGGGAGATTTTGCACAGGCATTAAACATATTTGAATCTATCAATAAAAAAAATCCGCAAAGTATTTCTGTGTTGATGGACATTGCGCGTTGTTACGAAGCACTAGGGAAAAACGATAATGCACTTGAATACTTGGATAAAATAGTCGACATTTTCCCAGAAAACGAAGAAGCCCAAGAAATGATAAGAAAATTGTCTTAGGAAAATTGCCGCTTAAATATAGGTATCAATTGTGTTTCCTAAATGGGAAATAACAAAGTTTTTGTTATAGTACAAAAAGATTCCTATTACAACGCAACATATAAAGTAAAAATTAACAAGCGTCATAACAAAGCTTAAAATGACATTGCCGGAAAAGATTGCGGAAAAAATTGATATTATGAAATTTAGTCCGAAAATCAATAAATAAATGCCAACATTGCATATGAATTTTTTACCAAATAAATTTTTTATCGATTTACCGATTGCCTTAATCGGATTTTTCGATTCGAGAAAGAGCGCCGGAAAACAAAACATGAGCAAAAAGTAACTCATAGACATGACAGATAGAACCAAAATATTCCACAGATTTAACTTCATCAACTGTTCAACACTAAGTGATGATAAAAATGCCTTTAGTGCCTCCTGACTTGCCATGGCTTTTGAAAAGGCGTCAGCGGAAATTCCTACATCACCTATAAAATGCATACCAGAAAAATATGTAATCAAAAACAATGCTGTATTAATTAAAAACAACAATAACATTAATCCCAAAACAGGTAAGGAATATTCGCCGACTCCCGGTACAAAATCTTTAATAATAGCATACGGCTCATCATAATTATTCTCATTCACAGCGGATTTTATCATAGCTCCCCAGCCGGAAAGAAATGCTACGGCCATAAAGAAAGTTATAATTAATCCGAACAAAATCAACAAAACTCTGCCGTTTGCGGCAATTGTCATAAAATATATGCTCAATATTAACAAGAACAGTAACAGCGGAGTCGCTACGATTATATATCTGTTTGTAAGATTAAAAACTTTTTTCATAGGAAAAATATACACTAAATTCAATCATTTGACAATTTGTTAACTTCTTCCGCATCTTTTTTGGCAGAACTGATAACCTTTATACCAAAATTGTCTTGTAATGTTTGTTTAACCGAAGAATTTACCATTATCGGTTCACATTCACCCATATAAACGGCAATTTTATCAAACTTTGCGAAATAAATCATTTCCGCGAGAGTATTCCGCCCGCATTTCGGCAAATATATATTTAGCGGAATATCGTAATCAATCAAATCCGACACAATTCTTACAACCGCATGCGAATCAAAACAAGCATTAAAATACAAAAGGTTATCCCTCTTTATATTATAAGAAAACGAAATTATCAAAATATCATCAGACAGCAATTTAACTAACTTTTCAAAATAACTTTTCTTTTCGAACGAATAGTCCTTAAGTCCGATTACAACAACTTTTTTGTACAAATTCGATTCAAGACGTTCTTTAATATGATTAATACTTTCGTCATAATCATATCCTATGGTAACTGTTTCGCAAACTTTTCCCCGCTTAAAACCTTTGGATTCCTGTGCGGAAGATATAACCTCATCGAAATTGTCGTTTTCGATTTTGATTACTCCCTTATAAAAATTTATATCCGTAGTAAACAGACGTCCTCTGTACAAATTTTCTATATTGTGGAGTGAATGTTTGGTTAAAATAATAGGTCCGGGGAAAGTTGCAAAATCTATCAGGCAATTTTCAAGTCCGTGGCCGTATTGACCTTTTAAATTATCGTATTCATTGAATTTAGGAAAAGTATGCGCAACCATCATATCGTCATGGGTATAAACATCTATCTCCGTATTTTTTAAATTTTCAAGAATTGTTTCCAACTCTCTGATATTTGAACCCACTGCCAAAACTGCCTTTGAAGGAGTCGTTGTGTATGAAATATCTGTAACTTTCTGCTTTCCGTATCGTTTTTCCTGCGCAGAATGCAATAATTCTATCAATTTTGTATTACTTTCCGCACTTTTATATATGAGTTCTTTTAGCTTGTCTAAGTCTGTACAGCTCGTGTTCATTGAATTAAGAAGTGTCAGCAAGTATAAAAATGCTGTTTTTTCAATATCATTATTCAGGGTACTATCATTCGAATAACTTTCCAAATCCAAGATATTTACACTTATGCTTCTTGCAAGTATAAGCATAATTTTAAAAAAATTTCTTATGGTTTCAGAAATTTTCGAAACCTTTTCCTGAAAAATATATTCCCCAAACTTTATTGCATCAACAATATTTTCACATTTTTTAAATATTTCAGCGGACAAAATATCTTCACTTTCAAAATCATCCGCTCCATATATTTCATTATGGGTTTTGATTAAATCGGGCAGAATCTTTCTTAACTCTTCGATTGTTTCAATAAAGCAATTTTCCGTAAATTCCGGATTAGACACAGCAACCGCAACAGTATTAAGAATAAAGTTCTTTATATCGTCTTTTAAGCAATCTTTTTCAAACAATTTGATACAGTACTTGGCGCAAAGCTGTAAATATAACCCCAAAACATTCTGTAATGCATAAGTTCTGGGATTTATAGAACAAATTCCTCTTGAAATACAGCTGTTATACTGAAGATTATTAAGATAACTATCGTCCTGCATATAGACATGATAGTTGCATTGCAGCTTTATTTAATCCCCCTTGGGGGTATAATTTTAACACGCACTGAATTCAAGGACCACTTGCGTAGGCCTTGAATTCTTAATAAACATTTTTAATTAGGCAATTGCCATAAATCCGAATTCTTTTGGATTTTTGTGAGCGAGACCAACACCATCTTGCCCTAACGAAATTTGATTCCCGTTTTCATCTCTGGTGTAAGAATGATTTTGCGGAATTGAGATTCCAAATTCATTGCCTGTTGAGACAGGGGCTACTCTTGGTTGCGTGATAGTCAAACCGCCAAGTTTCATAAGTCTCGGATCATTTGAATTAATTTGTGGATTGAAATTGACTGCACCCATATAGTCATACCTATATTAACTTATACCATATATATAAAGTCTTATTTTGTCCGAAAATTGACTAATTTTTCAAAACTGTTACAAAAATTTACCTGAAAATTATTTAATCCACATACAATATAGAAACTAAAAACGGTTAGAAATTTAATTTCAAACCGTTTCAAAATGTAGTGTAGTAATTTTTGATGAGCTCTAATCTGCTTTTGCTGATGCCTCATCTGCGGCTTGAAGCTGTTTTGATTTGTAATTGTGAATAACTGCATCCACAAGTAAATCGTATGAAGGGCTTTTCTCGATATTCGGGAATTCTTCCTTCAATTGTTGTCTGACCATCGCTTCCAACCTTTGTTCGTCAGATTTTATTTTAAGTTCTGTGCCTGACAGAGCTTTGATATAATCCTCATTAGCAAATTTTTGGCTTTCGGAAAATGCCAGCAAATCTGCTTTCGGATTCATTGCGTTCTTTAATGATTTTAAAAATTTCAAGTTAAACATAATGTATTTCCTTCACTTCACCTTCACTTGTACTTAAATAAAGTCTCCTGAAACTAAAAATTGACTAATTTTTGGCAAGTTGTTACAAAAATTTACAATTTTGTCAAAACCTGCACTACTCCTTTATTTAAACGGAAATTTTAGAGAAATCCGTTAACATTATATACTTATTTTTAAGTTCATTCAATAGCGCAAGACGGTTATTTTTGATTTTTTCATCATTATCCATGACAAGTACATCGTCAAAGAACTTTGTAACCGCAGGATTAATATTTATCAATGCTTTCAGATACTTATTATAATCTCCGTCGAAGTCAACTTTACCGATTTCGGAATGCAAGATCTTTTCCGCTTCAAAGCTAAACAATGACGGATTTACAGCCGTATTGACCTCATCTTTAAAAATCCTTAAAACTCTGTTTGCATTCTCAACCAATTTTTCATCAAGCATGCCGGAAAGTACTTTAACCCTCGCCAAATAGTCGCACAAATCATGGCATGGATTTTTTACCGAACATGCTTCAAGTAATTCTTTTTTGTAATTATCACTTAAAAATATAATCAACCTTTGAACAAAAAACTCTTCTATATCGGCCTTTACATCCGCCTTAACCGGCAAAAGCGCTAATGTTTCATCAATAAGTTTAGATAAATCGAGTTTAATATCATGTTCAAGAATTGTTTTTATAATACCCAAAGCCGCACGTCTTACACCGAGAGGGTCTGAAGAACCGGTTGGCTTCTTTCCTGCAGCAAATACGGCACAAATCGTATCAATCTTATCCGCAATACCTACTGCCTGACCTTCTGGAGTTTTTGCAGTTTCGCTTTCGGCATTGAGCGGGAAATAATGCTCTTTAATTCCCTCGCAAACTTCCGATTTTTCTCCGGAAACTCTTGCATAATCCGCACCTATAAAGCCCTGAAGTTCGGTAAACTCGAATACGAGATTAGTTGCCAAATCTGCCTTACAAAGCTCTGCAGTTCTTTTAACAGTCTGTGACGGATTAATTCTTTCGGCAAGCTTAATTATTCTTTGAGTTTTGTCATAAACAGAACCCATACCTTTTTGGAAAGTCATACCTTTAAGGTTTTCGACATAACTTTCCAACGGTTTTTTCGTGTCTTCGTTAAAGAAAAATACTGCGTCATCAAGCCGTGCTTTAATTACACGCAGGTTTCCATTCCTGATATTTTCAAATTCGTTTCCGATATAATTTGTAATCGTTATAAATTTGTTTATCAATTTTCCGGATTCTTTTTCATAAAGCGCAAAATATCTCTGATGTGTTTCCATAACAGTTACTGCAACTTCCTGCGGAATGGTCAAAAATTCCTCATCAAAATTGCAAACAACCGCTACGGGATATTCAACAATAAAAGTAACCTCCTCAAGCAAATCTTCGGAAATTTTTGTTTTTGCATTCAACTTATCAGCTTCTTTTGCTGTAATATCGAGAATCTTTGCACGTCTTTCATTTTGATCAACAATAACGTGCGCTTTTCTAAGTTTTTCTACATATTCATCAGGATGTTTAATTACAATATTTTGTTCCGAGAATCTATGCCCATTAGTAATATTAGAAGATTCTTTATCAATAATTTTTACCGGAACTTGCTCACCGTCAAGGATTGAAAGAACCCAGCGAATCGGTCTTGAAAACTTAACGTCATTTTCTCCCCATCTCATAAAGTGAGGTCCTTGTAATTTTGAAAAAATTAAAGGAACATTTTCTTGCAACAAATCCTTTGTATATTTACCTTTGATTGAAATTTTTGCATAAACGTAATTGTTTTCTTCAAACAAAGCAGTAGGTTCTATATTATTTTTCTTAGCAAACCCTAAGCCGGCAGGAGTTAAATTTTTATTTTCGTCATAAGCGACTGTTGATATAGGACCTTTAACAACCTTTTCGACATCCGGCTGTGAGTTACCTAGTCCCTCTATCATAACCGCAAGCCGTCTCGGTGTTGCCATAACTCTTATATTTGCATAATTAACGTTATTTGATTCCAGAAATGACTTAAACCCGCTTTCTAACTGCGAAATTGCCATTGGGATAAATTTATAAGGAAGCTCTTCTACTCCGACTTCTAATAAGTATTTGCTCATGTATTTCTTTCTCCAATAATATAATCTTCGTAACAATTATAACTCAAAATTTATTAATCAAACATTTGGCACTTTTTAACGTTTACTAAATCAGGAACTTTTTTAAAAAAAATCAGTCTTAATTTTAAGAAAGAGATTTTGGAGAGGAGTATAAATAGCATGGAAGCGATATCAATTTGTGATGAGCCGGAATTTCTTGACGATTATCCGGACAAAAATGAACCAAAAACATTCAGTACTATAGTAAATAATGACGATATTTTACAAATGTACCTTAAACAAATCGGCAGAAAAAAAATGTTGACAAAAGAGGAAGAAATTGAACTTGGGAAATTAATCAAAGAAGGGAACTATAAGGAAAAAGAGTACGCAATTAATAAGCTCGCTCAGGCAAACTTACGGCTTGTTGTAAGCATAGCAAAAAGGTATATCGGACAAGGTGTTTTGTTTATGGATTTGGTACAGGAGGGCTCTATCGGCTTATTAAAAGCAGCTGAAAAATTTGATTATAAAAGGAATTTAAAGTTTTCAACCTATGCAACGTGGTGGATTAAGCAAACAATAATAAGAGCTATTTCCAATCATTCAAGGACAATAAGAATTCCCGTTCATATGCTTGAAAAAATCAGGCGATACAAAAAAGCGTGCAATAAAATTTATGCAACTGAAACTCTTAATAATGATGATGAAACTATTTCCAAGCTTTCCGGATTGGATATGAAAAAGCTTGACGAAGTTAAGAATGCGATAAAAACGGAACCCGTCAGCTTGGATACGCTTGTAACTGATGATTTATGTATCCAAGACTATGTGGAGGATTCAACATATATTTCTCCGGAAACTTCTGCTCAAAATGTTTTACAGCAGCAAGAAATTACAAAACTAATAAGCGTTTTGGATAAAAGAGAGCAGGAAATTATTACAAGAAGATTTGGCATTAATAATGAATCGCCAAAAACTTTGGAACAAATAGGGAATATTATGGGATTTTCAAAAGAAAGAATAAGACAGATTGAAGGACTTGCAATACAAAAACTCAGAAAATCCGCAAATATCGAAGATTACAGAATTTATCTTGAAGCGGGATAAAACAGTTTTACATATGTTTTAATAAAACAACCGCATTGGCTTCAATTGCCTTATTTTCCCCTACCGCATCCAATTTTTCCTTGGTTTTTGCTTTGATAGATATATCTGAGGGGTTAATACCCAAAAGATCGGATAAAATTTCTTTCATCTTTGGTATATATGGCATCATTTTAGGGTTTTGCGCAATAATGTTTGAATCAACATTATTTATTGCATACCCTTCTTTTTTAACAATTTCATAAACGTTTTTTAAAAGTACTGTACTGTCTATATCTTTGTACCTTGGATCGGTATCAGGGAAGAGGGTTCCTATGTCATCGAGAGCCAATCCGCCTAACAATGCATCAATTATGGCATGGACAAGGACATCAGCATCAGAGTGTCCCAGCAGACCTTTTTCGTGCGTTATTCTTACCCCGCCGATAATTAATTCACGTCCTTCGACAAGCCGATGAATGTCATAACCAATCCCTATTCTGTATTGCTGCTCTAACATAAAAATCCCTTTTTGATTATTATACATCAAATTTTGTTACTAATAAATCTTAGTAAAATAAGCGATGGGTATGATTGAAATAACCATACCCATCACATTATTACATATACGTTTAAACAGTAATGATTTTTACGAAAATTCGCTACATCATGCCGCCCATTCCGCCCATGCCTGCCATTGCGGACATATCAGGAGCTTTTGATTCTTCCGGAATCTCAACAACAGCAGCTTGAGTTGTTAACAACATAGAACCGATTGAAGCGGCATTTTCAAGAGCGCTTCTTGTAACTTTTGCCGGGTCAACGATACCTGCGGAGAACATATCTGTATATCTGTTCAACAAAGCGTCGTAACCATAAGCATCTTTTTCGCCTCTTACGTTATCTACAACGATATCGCCTTTAGCACCTGCGTTATCTGCAATGGCTCTCAAAGGTACATCAAGTGCTGCCGTAAGAATTTTGTAACCGCTCTTTTCGTCATCAGACTCAAAACTAATTTTTTCAAGTTTAGATTCAAGTTCTTGCTGAACCCTTATCAATGCAACACCGCCACCGGGAACGATACCTTCTTCATTAGCGGCTCTTGTAGCATTAAGAGCGTCTTCAATTCTTAATTTTCTTTCTTTAAGTTCAACTTCAGTTGCCGCACCGACTTCTATAACTGCAACACCGCCTGACAATTTAGCCATACGTTCTTGCAGTTTTTCCTTATCATATTCGCTGTCAGATGCTTCAATCTGTTTCTTAATTAAAGCTACTCTTTCAGCAACAGCTGATTTCGTTTCGTTACCGACAACAATTGTTGTTTCGTCTTTTGTAACTGTAACACGTTTAGCAACACCCATCATAGCGGTTGTAACATTTTCAAGTTTCATACCAAGTTCTTCAGTAAACATTTGACCGCCCGTAAGAATTGCGATATCTTCAAGCATTGCTTTTCTTCTGTCACCAAAGCCCGGAGCTTTAACAGCTACAGCTCTCAAAACTTTTCTCATTGTGTTAACTACCAATGTTGCTAGTGCTTCACCTTCAACATCTTCTGCAATTAACAATAATGAACGTCCATCACGAGCAACTTGTTCAAGAACAGGAACTAAATCTGCAATTAAGTTGATTTTCTTATTTACACAAAGAACATAAGCATCTTCTAAAACTGCCTCCATTCTTTCGGCATCGGTTACAAAATATGGTGAAATATAACCCTTGTCAAACTGCATACCTTCAACAACTTTTAAGTTTGTACCAAAGGATTTTGATTCTTCAACTGTTATAACACCGTCGTTGCCGACTTTTTCCATAGCTTCTGCAATTAATTCACCGATTTCTGAGTTATTACCTGCAGAAATTCCTGCAACTTGCGCAATTTCTTCTTTAGTTGAAACAGGGTGAGAAAGGTCTTTAATTTTGTTGATAGAAATTTCAACTGCCTTATCAATACCTCGTTTCATAGACATTGGATTAGCACCTGCGGTTAAATTCTTCAAGCCCTCTCTTACGATTGCCTGAGCCAAAACGGAAGCGGTTGTTGTACCGTCACCGGCCACATCGTTAGTCTTAGATGAAACTTCTTTAAGAAGTTGTGCACCTGCGTTTTCCAAACCATCAGCCAATTCAATTTCTTTCGCAATAGTAACACCGTCATTAACTATTTGAGGTGCGCCGAATTTCTTTTGCAAAATAACATTTCTGCCTTTTGGCCCTAAAGTAACTTTTACGGCTTCTGCTACCGCATCTATACCTTTAAGAAGCGATTTTCTCGCGTCTTCTTCAAAAACAATTTTCTTTGCCATTTTTATTTTCTCCTTATTCAACAATTGCTAATGCATCTTTTATTGACAAAATCTTGTATTCAACGCCATCCATTTTAACATCAGTGCCTGAATATTTAGCGTAAAGAATAACATCACCGACTTTTACGCCCATCGGTTCTTTCTCGCCTTTGTCGTTAGTTTTGCCTTCACCAACAGCAACGACCTCACCTTTTTGCGGTTTTTCTTTTGCGCTGTCAGGAATAAATATTCCGCCCGATGTTTGTTCGGTATCTTCAATAACTTTAATAACAATTCTGTCTTGTAACGGTTTTAATGCCATAATTTTTCCTCCTATACTATAACAATTCTATTTATACTATAAATTTTTTAAATTAATACAAATATTAATGAAAAATTAATGTTTTGTATAAAAATAAAGATGTATTATAATATTTAAAAGTACTTGGAGTTTATTATGTTCGAAGATTTTAATGAAGTAATTTGCCTCGGAATGGGCGGTTCGTATTCCGAAATAGCAAAAGACAAGCTTTTCAAAGCTTACGATTTGTATCTTTACCAACGTTCGCTCAATTCCATAAAAGAATGCATAGATTATGTCGATGAATACTCCAATGCAATAGCGATTCTGCCTATTGAAACAACTTATAAGGGAATAATAAGGGAAACTCTGGATAATCTTATTCAAACAAAGAATCAAAATATAAGGATTCTCGCAGAAACCACCATTCCGGTTAACGATTGTATTTTGTCAAAAACCACTGAATTTTACAGCATTATGGGATTGATAACAAACCCAAATGCACTTTCTAAATGTAAAAATTTCGTGAAAGAAGAAATGCCGAGACAACTTGATATTGTTATGGCGGAAAACATGGACGAATCCGCAAGATTACTCCAAAACTACAATATAACCTATTCAATAATCGGTACTCACAAAACCGCAGAATTATACAATCTCAACGTTTTGAAAGAACATATTGAAAATTATAAAAACAACAACCGCAGATTTATCGTTATCGGAGACAGCCAAACTCAACCGACAGGAGAGGATAAAACAAGTATTGTTCTGTTTTTAAGCGACAGACAAGGTGCATTACTTGATATCGTTCAGGTCTTTGTAAAATATCACATAAATATTACCCAAATAAGCTCCAAAATGATGAACAATAATCAGGAAGAACAAGCAGTGTTTATTGATTTTGTCGGGCATGAAAAAGAAGAACTCATACAGAAACTCATCGCCGATTTAACCCCAATCGTACAAACCGTTCGTGTTATCGGCTCATATAAGGGATTCTAGTGCTTAACCGACATAATTCCTTACGGCAGGAATCTTTGCACAATTATCCAAATATTCGATTGTGGACATTTTTTCACGATACAGGTACTTTATAAAATTAAGATATGATATGTCTACCGAGCTTAGAAGTATATTTATCTCAAATCCTTCGGAACAAAACGGCTCATAATCATATACGACATAACTGTTATATTTGCTTTTCCACTCTTTACGTTCGACTCTGCAGTTGTTCTCTTCTGCAATATCTTCAACCCAATTAACCATATCTTTATTTATATTTTTTATTTCTAAGTATTTATTCTGAATTTTTCCCATAATAATTTCTCCATACAAAAATTGTAAAATGTTAAGGTGTAAGATAAATCACCATTTTGTCTAATTAACGGAGGGGGTAAATATAGGGGTAAATGTAGAATTGCAACTTGAGATTTTCACGTCATTATGCGAATAACAAAACAATTCTGTCTTTATGCGGGAATAACCTCGATATGACAAATTCCTCTTGCAATAAAATTTTGATATGTTATTCTAAACGGGTGGGAACGGTGAGTTCTTATGCAGGTAAAGTACAGATATGCGTCTGTAGCTCAGCTGGATAGAGCATCTGCCTTCTAAGCAGAGGGTCGCGCGTTCGAATCGCGCCAGGCGTATTTTAAATCAAAAAGAGCCATCAACATGGCTCTTTTTCAATATTTACA
>CAJOOA010000056.1 GCA_905236055.1 Candidatus Gastranaerophilales bacterium
CACAAAAATAAAACTTTTTATTGTAAAATAAAACATACAGAACAAATTTATTCCTATCTCAATCTCACAGATAGTTTAATCTTGTTCCGTATGTTAAATTACATTTTGTTTGGCAAAGTTTTAGCAGAGCTCTATTGGGGCTCTAAAAGTTTAAACTAAAGTTGTAGAAAGTTCAAACTTATTTAGAATTTTATTTATTAATAATATTTTGTATCCTTGTAGTGTAAGGAACTAAGTCCCTTATAACTATCATAATATTGCATTTATCCTGTTTGCTCATAGATAGAGCAGGTCTAGTCAGGCGTGTGCGATAAATTGGTATGAAAAAATATACTCATGGAAGATAAAAGCTAAAAAGAAAAGGAGATTGAATTATGGCTTCACTAACAGTAAACACAAACATTGCATCTTTGGTTTCTCAAAGAAACTTGTCAAAAGCGACCGGCGGTATGAATACTGCTATGGAAAGGTTGACCACAGGTTACAAAATTAATTCCGGCAAAGACGATGCTGCTGGTTCTGCGGTATCTACTTTAATGGAAGCACAAATTTCAGGTTATGATGTTGCAGAATCAAATGCAACAATGGGTTTATCCCTTCTTGACACTGCAGAAGGTGTATTAGACATCGTAAGCGGTTACTTACAACGTGTAAGAGATTTGACAGAGCAGGCCGCTAACGGTACCTATGGTACTTCTTCAATGCGAGCAATAAGAACAGAAGTTGAACAGAGAATGCTTGAAATTAACCGTCTGTGCGAAGTTATCGACTTCAATGGTATAAACCTATTGGATGGTACAAGTATTGCTGTAACATCGCAAAAGGGTTTAAATTTACAGGTAAGTAATAATGCTGGGGAATCAAATATAATAAATCTTAATTATACATTATTTGAATCTGCAAAATGTTCTGCATTGCTTGTTACAAACAATGCTCATGCGGGTGAAGGTAATACTTGGTATACAAGAACTAACGAAAATGAAACTACTGATGCTATTAAAGCGAGGATTACAGGAACTAATGTCGGAGGTTACGACTATTCTGATAAATATCCGGCATTGGACGCTAACAACTATGCTGATAAAACACTTGCTTGTATAACAGCAATTTGTGACGCTGTTTATACAGATGATAATACAGCTCGTGAATTCTTGTACTTTATAGATGACGCAATTGAAAATGTTTCAAACAGAACATCCTTAATTGGTGCATATATGAACCGTGTTGAATCTGCAGTTGATGCGATAAGCGTTCAGAAAGAAAATATCGTATCTGCAAATTCATCAATAAAGGATGCTGATGTTGCAACAGAAGCTTCAAACTATATCAAATACCAGATATTGCAGCAATCCTCTGCAACATTATTATCAACGGCAAACCAACAGCCGAGTATAGCACTGAATTTGATATAAAATATAAAACAATCAAGTGTATGATAGTGAAGCCCCCGCGAAAGCGGGGCTTTACTTTATTTGTTAAATAATTCATACATAATTATTGAGGCAGAAACACTGAGATTCAAGGATTCCACATTTGCTCCCATTTCGATTGTAATGTTTTTAGTTGCAAAGTTTTTTAATTCTTCGCTCAATCCGTCTGCTTCCGAGCCAAACATAACAAGTATTTTTTCGGTGGGCTTATAGCTTTTAAGAGGAATAACAGTTACCCCATTTACCCCCTTGGGAAGTGTGGCGATTCGCTCATAATTGGCAAAAATACTTAAATCGCTCATTTTAAAAACAGGAATTTTCCACAAATTCCCAACAGTTGAGCGAACACATTTGGGGTTATATAAATCAACAGTATCCCCGTAAAGCACAAGTGCATCAATTCCGAATGCTGAAGCTGAACGTAAAATTGTGCCCAAATTTCCGGGGTCTTTAATCCCTTCAAGCAAAACTACTTTTTTAAATTTTTCTGACCACTTATATTTTGGCTGTTTTACTACGGCAACTGCTTTTGGAGGGGTTTTTGCATCGGAAATTTTTGCCAAAATAGGTTCTGTAACTTCACAGATAATTTCCTCTCCCAACGGGAGAGGATTAAGGTGAGGGGGCAAGTTTTGCTGCACAAAAAGGTGAACAATCTCTAACTTCGCATCTATAGCTTCTTCAATTCCTTTCATCCCTTCTACGAGAAACAAGCCGCTCTCATCTCTATATTTACTCCTGAGGAGTTTTGCGGTTTCTTTTATCAAATCATTATTTACGGAGGTTATTTTCATAGTATTTCAAACTCCTTAAGCCACTTTTTTTCTTGTTCATTAAGTAAATTATAATCAATGAGTTTACCCTCATATCCCATTTTAACAAACGAACAAATTTTACCTTCTTTTTGGTAACAGGAATTTTCGAGTCGTACTCCAAAATATTTCGGGTTATACAATCCCGGTTCAATTGTAAAGGTCATATTGTTTTTAATTTCGGTTTTCGCAATATCAGTTTGGTTTAAAGCAGGTGGCGCTTCGTGAACATTTATTCCTATTCCGTGTCCTAGTCCGTGAGTAAATACAAAGTCTTCGACATCGCCGTCTAAAATTGTATGAGCAAGAGTATCAATTTCATACCCTGTTTTTAAATCCGAATGATAACAATTTAAAAATGCCTTAAGTACCTTTGTGTAGACTCTCTTCTGAGTAGAATTAGGGCAACCCTTTACAAAAACTCTTGTTATATCCGTTGCCAACCCGCTCTCGTAATAGGCACCGCAATCAATCAAAACTAAATCGCCGTCATTAAGCAAGGTATCTTTATCATTTTTGGAATAATGTGCAAGTGCGGAATGTTTGTTGATTGCGACAATAGAATTAAAACTTAAACCTTTTGCACCGGATTTTATAAATTCTTCTCTTAATTGTTGAGCGATATCATACTCAGAAAGGTTATCATGAGTTTCAATATATTCTCTGATTGCTTTAACTGCTAAATCTGTTCTTTTAAATGCATCTTTGTACGCTTCAATTTCTTTTTCCGTTTTAATTGACTTCATATATTTAATTTCAGAAGTTCTATTAATCGGATTTTTAATCAAATTATAGTCGTGTACATTTATTGATGATTTATCAATTAGCAGTTCGCTTTCAAAATTGGATAAAAATTTATCGCAATCTTTGTCGTTTTCAAAGAGTGTGAAATGCCCGTCTGTATTAACAAATAATTTACCCCAAATTTTTGAAGAACAATCTTTGGAGAAATCTCTCAGACCGGTGAGGTAAGATACTTCTTCAAGGTTTGAAATGAATGTCGGTTTTGAAGATTTATAAGTGATGGGTTTAAATGCCATTGTTTTTTCAGAATTATGGGCTTCTGTGTAATCATTAATCGGGTCTTTATCCAAAAGCTTAATTTTCTGACCTTTAAAGCTTTCCAATCTTGCCTGAGAAACTTTTGTTGAAACAATTCCGAGTATTTTTTGCGGATTAATAAATTTTCTGATTTCTTCATCCTGCTTTTGCCCAAGTCCAAGTTTTATGACAGTAATGCCTTCCATAGCTTCATTGTCTGCCTGTGTATGATATCTTCCGTCAACAAAGAGGTAAATATTATCTTCAGTTACGAGTGCATCCCCTGTTGAACCGGAAAAACCCGTCAAAGTAAAGCGTGCATTTTCAGACAGGGCAGAATATTCCACCAAATATTTGTTGGTAGAATTAACTAAAAGATAATCAATTTCTAATTTTTTAAGTAGTTCTTTCAATGAATTAAGTTCTCTATAAATTTCTAGTCTTGATCAATTCCGGTGCATTTAATTAAATGCCAGCCAAATTGTGTTTCAACCGGTTTGGAAACTTCACCTTCTTTGAGTGCAAAAGCTGCGTCTTCAAACGGTTTAACCATCATCCCTTTGCCAAACCATCTCAAATCTCCGCCGTCTCTCTTAGATGGACATTTTGAATATTCTTTTGCCAAATCTTCAAATGCAACACCGTTTTCGATATCAAGCAAAAGGTTTTCAGCTTGTTCTTTGGTATCTACAAGGATATGGCTTGCTCTAATCTTCATGATTTTCTCCTTAAACTTGTTACACTTATTGATTTTAACATTAAATAAATCAGGGGGCAAAAAATTTTTTTAGGAGGTTTATTATCAGTATGATAACATTTACCCCAATTCCAGATTATAAAACAAAGTGTGTAGGATGCCCTAAAATTGGCTATAATAACGTCAATTCTGTCGGTGAAACATTTGTACCTGGGGCAATATTGGAAATCGATACAAAAAATACAAAAAATTTCTCAGCACTGTCTGAGGCCGTTGAACATTGGGGAAGTAGAGATATTTATGGCAGAAATATTATCGAAAATGTTCAGAAACAACGTAAAAATAATAAATATCAGAGCCATAGTAAAATATATGCGCTGACTCTTCAACAAAATAATTTTAATAAACTGGAAAGTTCTAAAATATTAAGACTTGGTGAAGTTATAAAACGTAAAAAAAATGAGATTGAAATTAACTTTCTTCAAGTTAAACCTGAATCGGCAGGAGCCAATGCCAATAAAGAATATTACAATATAGGGCGTGCTATTATTAAAATGCTAAAAAGAATTCCAGAAAATAGAAAGATAGTTGTTAAAGCAGATTATCGTGCGGCAAATTTTTATGAAAAAATGAAATTCGTTATAACAAACCCGAGTCAGCTTATTTATACTTGGGAACGCATGAAAGGAATAAGGATTGTAAAACCCTGATATTAAAAATTTGCGGCTATTTTGTGTTAATATTTAGTTATGTCAAGGTATATTGCAATTACGGATATTCATGGAGAGTTGGGAAAGCTGGAAAGTGTTTTGAATAAAATAGAAACACATTCAGACGATATTTTTGTGTTTATGGGCGATTATATTGACCGAGGCCCAAATTCAAAAGAGGTTGTTGATAAGGTTATAGAAATTGGTAAAAAGTACAAAACTGTCTATTTAATCGGTTCACATGAATATGCATATATGCATTCACAAAATGATGAATACTACAATTTCCTATTTTGGAATTATGGAGGACCGGCAACAGTCAAAAGCTATGGC
Source organism: Candidatus Gastranaerophilales bacterium (assembly GCA_905236055.1). Lineage (GTDB taxonomy): Bacteria > Cyanobacteriota > Vampirovibrionia > Gastranaerophilales > Gastranaerophilaceae > CAG-196. The sequence goes on from CAJOOA010000056.1 coordinate 5,024, forward strand.
AGTTTTGAAAATATAGGGAAAATTCATGGTGAATTTTTTAGAGGGTTAAAGCCATACTTTTTAACCGATAAATATTTATTTGTTCATGCAGGTATAAATCCAAGGTATTCTCTTGAGAATCAGGATGAGGCAGATTTAGTTTATATAAGACATAATTTTATTTATTCAAAGCATAATTTGCCTCAAAAAATCATTTTTGGACATACCGAATTTGAAAGCCCATATATTGACAAAGATAAAATCGGTATTGATTTGGGTTGCGGGAAGTATAAAAATGCCAAGTTATGTGCTTTAATTCTTGATAACGGAAAAGAAGAATTTGTATATTCAGATTAAACCTTTACAAAAATATTTATATAAAATTTTATTTATACTAAGATTTAGTTATGACTTATCAAGGAATAGATATGCTGGAGCTACTGTCCGGCGCTGTTAATTATAACAATGCACTTGCTGATTTGTGCCTTAAAAATTTATTACCTGATTGTAATAGAATTGTTGATTTTGGCGCGGGAATGGGGACGCTGGCTGAAATTTTCCGTCAAAAGAATTATGAAACGGAATGTATTGAAAAGGACGGAAAATTAAATAATATTTTGAAAGATAAGGGATTCAAAACTTTCTCGGAATTAAACGAATACAAAAAAGACGAGATTCGGAATTTGGTATCTTTTAATGTATTTGAACATATAGAGAAGGATGAAGATGTCTTCCGAGAAGTTTATGTGAAATTGAGTAAAGACGGAAAATTCTTTTTGTTTTTACCTGCATACAAATGCTTATATTCTTCCTTTGATAAAAAGCTGGGACATTTTAGACGTTATGATAGAACGGAATTGGAAGATATGCTAAAAAATATTGGGTTTAAAATTGAAAAATCTTTTTATTTTGATAGTATCGGATTTATTCTTGCTTATATATACAAAATTATTAATAAAAACGGAACAATTTCAGAATTTAATATAAAATTTTATGACAGATACTTATTCAAGTTATCAAGATTATTGGATACAATATTTTGTAAAATTTTTGGTAAAAATGTCGTTTTTGTATTATCTAAAAAATAATTATTTTATCCTTTTAAGAATGTTTCGATAAATCCGTCCAAATCACCATCCATAACGGCATCTACATTCCCGACTTCAAACCCTGTTCTGTGGTCTTTGACCATTTTGTACGGGTGAAAAACATAAGAACGAATTTGGGAACCGAAATTAATGTCAAAATTTTCGCCCTTTAATTCAGCAAGCTTCTTTTCGTGTTCTCTTTGCCTAATTTCAAGGAGTTTGGAAGCAAGCATTTCCATTGCGATTTCTTTGTTTTGAAGCTGTGAACGTTCTTGCTGGCATTTTATGACAATTCCTGTCGGTTTATGCAGAATCCTTACGGCAGTTTCAACTTTATTGACATTTTGACCGCCGGCACCTCCAGAACGCATTGTATCGACTTCCAAATCCTCAGGTGGAATAACGATAGTTTTTTCATAATCCGGAATAATCGGTGAAACTTCACAGGAGGCAAAACTTGTCTGACGCTTTCCGTTTGCATTGAAAGGAGAAATTCTTACTAACCTGTGTACACCTTTTTCTGCTTTTGCGTAGCCGTAAGCATATTTGCCCGTAATTCTTATTGTGGCAGATTTTATTCCCGCCTCTTCCCCGTTTGACCTGTCAACGAGATTAACTTTCCATCCCTTTGCTTCAGCCCAACGGGTGTACATCCGCAAAAGCATTTCTGCCCAATCTTGAGCGTCAGTACCGCCTGCTCCTGCATTTATACTCAAGAAGGCATCGGCTTCATCATATTCACCTGATAACATCTTCTGAAAATCAAATTTATCAAGCCCTTTTTCTAATTCAACAAGAGCGTTTTCACTTTCTTTAATCAGTTCTTCATCGCCTATTTCATAAGCGGTTTGGGCATCTTCAACGGTTTGCTCCCAATAGGTAATTTTTCCCAGAGTTTCTTTAATTTCTCTTACTTTTTGTCCGAGTTCATTTGCCAAAACCTGATTTGACCAAACTTCAGGGTTTTGAAGCTTGGCTTCTGTTTCAGCGAGTTCTTTTTTTAGACCATCAAGGTCAAAGGCACTCCTTGTTTTTATTTATGCGTGCTTTTAATTCATCCAAAGACATTTTCTATAAACTCCAAAACTTTTTGATGTATTTCTTCAATTGATTTGGTTGAATCAATTACTTTCACTCTTTCGGGCTCTTGCTTTGCTATTTCAAGATAACCTTTTCTTACTCTTTCAAAAAATTCCAAGCCGGCGGATTCCATGCGGTCTTTTTCTTTACCGACTCTTGCCATTGAAGTTTGTATATCTATATCAAAAACAAATGTCAAGTCAGGTTTAAGTCCGCTTACTGCCATATCGTTTAGTTTTTTAAGTTCTTCAATATTTACCCCTCTGCCATAACCCTGATAAGCAATTGTAGAATCGGTATGGCGGTCGCAAAGGACTATTACCCCGTCTTTAACGGCGGGTTTTATTATGCAATCTGCATTTTGAGCTCTATCTGCAAGGAAAAGGAAAGATTCACATCTTGGAGAAACTTCTCCGTCGTAATTAAGGAGAATTTCACGTACTTTTTCCCCCAAACCTTTTGCTCCGGGTTCTCTTGTCAAAAGCGTTTTGTAGCCCCTGCTCTTCAAATATTCATCAAGAAGTTTTATCTGCGTAGTTTTTCCACAGCCGTCTGCACCCTCAAATGTAATAAACAAACCTTTTGACATAAAAATCTCCCTAATTCAATATTATAACAAACAGACATATTTTAAAAATTTTAATTATAAATCTGTTCTAATTTCTGCAGAATTATCTGTTTGTAAATATTCTTCAGTTTCATAATATTCTTTTGTATGTTGAATATCAATAATATTTGCTTTAACAAGCTTCTTAAACAATTCCACATATTCGTCGCATTTTTTACCCTTTACACCATGGGTTTCCATTCTTATTTCGCCGTTTGGCATAAGTTTAATCTGCATTTTTTTAGCCATATTATAAATCCTTATTCTAAGTTTATTGTAAGAACAATTGTATTATCCTCTTCAACAACTTCTTCTTCAATTTCCATATTATTTTCTTTTAGATTCTCTATCAGGTTTAAATATGCCTCTTCTTGAACATTTAGGGCATATTCTGCATTCAAATCATCAAGTTTTTCTTCTGCATTATCAGATTCTTTACATGTAATTCGGAGATTATATGGTTCTGTTTCGGATGGTTTATGAAAATTTAGCGTAAAACTCGAGATGGAGCCGCTTATTGTTCCGTCATATGCTTCTTCTATATCAATAACTCCGTGTTCTTCAAGGGTTTTAAGTAAAATATCTTTATCCATATATACAGTTTGAAACTCTTTTTCGATAATATCAGAGACCTGAAGATTCTCAATGTTGTTAAAGAAACTATTTTCAATATCTTGTGTATATTGTTCTAATTGTTTTTCTTTTTCGCTTTTTTCAAGCTGAGATGCTGCCTGTATGGCAGCAACACCACTTGCTGCAATTGCAACACCAATAATATGTGCCAATGCTATTGGGACAGCTATTACTGTACAAGACATATTTTCCTCCTATATTTAAAAGTCTAATGTTCTTCCGCCCCTGCTTGAAGAAACATTTTCCGTATCAATTTCTTTTTTGTATTCTTGCCTGCTGGAATCTTTTGTTGCAGAAACCGCTCTTACATTTGCCCATGCTCTTAAAGCCAAAATTTGTTCTCTTTGAGTGGCAGATAGTGGTACAGTAGCAGCTATATTTTTTGCCAAGTCTTCAAACTTAAGCGGGCGATTTTCAAAAAATGCATCGCATAGAGCAGAAACAACCACCTGCTCAATTTCCGAACCGATAAACCCTTCAGTCATTTTTGCAAGTTCAGTGCAAATATTTTTAATTCCTATAATTTCACTCGCGATTTCTTTGTCTTTTAAGCGTTTTTCGAGATGAAGTTTAAAAATTTCTTTTCTTTCGCTCATTGTCGGTAAATCAACAAAGAAAATTTCATCAAAGCGTCCTTTTCTCAATAATTCCGGTGGTAATGTGCTGATATTATTAGCTGTTGCGATTACAAAAACAGGACTTTCTTTTTCTTGCATCCATGTTAAAAATTGGCCGAATATTCTTGAAGAAACTCCGCTGTCGCCATTTGACCCCAGTCCGCTTAATCCTTTTTCAATTTCATCAATCCAAAGAATTGATGGTGCAACTGCTTCAGCTGTAGCTAAAGCTCTGCGCATATTTTCTTCCGAACTGCCCACCAAGCCGGAAAATACCTTGCCAAAATCAAGTTTTAGAAGCGGCAATTGCCAAATTGTGCTCATAGCTTTTGCAGTTAAACTTTTACCGCAGCCCGGGACTCCTGTTACCAATACGCCCTTAGGAGCGGGGATGCAATACCTTTTGGCTCTTTCTGACCATGAGTTATTACGTTTTAAAAGCCAATTTTTAAGATTATCCAATCCGCCTATATCCTTAATTGAGTATTCGGATTTTATAAATTCAAGAATTCCTGTTTTTTTAATTACCTGAATTTTTTCTTCCATTATAATCGGCAAATCATTTATATTAATTTTACCGTCATTTACCATTGCAAGAGCGAATGCACTTTCTGCTTCTTGTAATGTCAATCCCAGTGCTGCTTTACAGATTTTATCTTTTTCCTCGTCATTTAAATTTGCTTCGACAGCTTGATTCTGTGCAATCATTGAATCAAGCTTATCCTTTATTTCTTCCAGAGTCGGAAGCGGGAAGTCAAAGATTGTAATTTCTTTTTGCAAAGATTCCGGTATAATGAGTTCCGGCGAAACAAAGAAGATAGTTTTTCTTACAACACCTAATTTCAAATCGGGGATTATATCACGAATTTTTCTTATTACGCCAAAATCCGGAGTTCTGTTTTTTACCCCAAAATTCACATGAAAATCATAAAGAATAAATACGGAATCTTTTTCATATTTACGAATAAATTCCAGTGCCTTTTCGGGACAAGTTGTGTCATTAACTCCTTTACCTGTATTTTGATTGTATATTCCGCTTGTTTGAGTCCATGTAAATACTTCTCTTGGAAATTTTATTTGCTTTTCATCTGATGCAATACTCTTAATATATTTTGTAACTCTGTCTTCTTCAAATGTTGTAATATAAATAAGCGGGAATCTTGCTTTTAATAAATTTGCGAGTTTGTATGCCATATAAATCTCCTATTTTTCTTTATTTATATCATTATTTAATTTTTACTAAATCGACTTTTTGCATTATATCGTCAAAATCACCCATTCCATTTATAAAAACAGTTCCGTTCGGGTAAATATTAACTTCAACTTTGTTTTTATATTTTTGGAAAATGGTTTCGTCATATCTAGTTGTTAAGAAATGATATTTTTGGTTTGAGGAGCCGCACCAAGGGCGGGAATAATCAAGATTCTCGATTTGAAAATCGCCATCTATAAGCAAATCGATATTAGCTAGAAGTTTTTTATTCTTTTTATCTTTGTGCAAATTTTCTATAAGATTTCCTGTAAAGCACAAAACTCCCAACCCAGCTTTTTTGGTTGCTTCTGTAATTTCGCCCAAAGCTTCTGCCTGTTCAAATGGCTCTCCGCCGAGTAGTGTTATTCCTTCAATATCTTTCTGATTCAAAATATCTTTTATAATATCAGAAGTTTCATATAATTGGCCGCCACTATGAGACCAAGTATGTACTGCCTGACACCCTTTACAATGTCTTGAACATCCTTGTACCCAGATGCTGTAGCGGGATTCCGGGCCTTCAACTTTGGTATGTTTTAAGATTTTAAAAACACGAAGTTTCATTTAAAAATCAACAGACCTTTCCTTGTACCTTTTTTGATGCAGGGAACCTTTCATTTTTTCAACTTTAACAAGTTTTCGTAATTGATTTTCCATGTGTGGTTTGAGTTTAATGAAATTCAAAAATTCATCTACTGATTTAAACCCGCCAATTTCTTCTCTTCTTTTTATGGCTTTTTTGGCGATGACAATACTTATTCCTGGGAGTTCTGTAAGTTCAATTTCAGAACAATTATTAATGTCAAGTTTTTCTTTCAAAGTATCAGGTACAGGTTTCGTGTCAGAAAACTTGGTGGCCCCAGTGTTTTGTCGTGTGGAATTATTTTCATTCTCTGCCATGGTTTCAATAATCTGTGCACGATATCTGAAACAATCTTCTTTAATTCCGTCATAAGATTTGTTGTAGCAGAAATATACGCAAAACATATTCCATAATTCTTCAATAGTATGAATTGGAGAGGAGATTATTTGTAATTTTCTGTAGGGCTTAACCTTTTCTATACATCTTATAGTTACTCCGTCTTTTTCAAGAATCAGGGAACAATATTTATTGGAAAGTCTTAGATTTCGCCAAATATCATCGTATGGAGCAAGAAAAATTCTTGCTGCGTTTAAAGCCATTCTCCTTTGTTCCATATTTTGGCTGCGAACATAACTATCTGTACCGGGTTTTTTCATGAATTCCGGAATAAATATCAAACAAAGTATGAATATAAAAACGAGAGTTATCATAGGTGATATTTTATCAGTGTTTTGCGGAAAAAGAAATACATTATAAACATTATCCGATAGCGATAAATGTTTAAATACACTGTAATTATGGAGTCATAGCCATATTGTTTTATTTTTCAATATTTAGTTGTATAATAACAAAGTCTGTCAGAGTGGCACTCTGCCGCAGGAAAAGCTGACTAAGTGTCAGGTTTTATGAGAGGGTTGTGCTGGACACAACATTCGCCACGAAGACATAATAAATTTGTAGATTTATAATTTAATAGTACGCGTCGGAGTGGCGAAATTGGTAGACGCGCATGATTCAGGTTCATGTGGGTAACTCCTTGAGGGTTCGAGTCCCTTCTCCGACA
>CAJOOA010000057.1 GCA_905236055.1 Candidatus Gastranaerophilales bacterium
AACAAAAAGTTTTCAGTTAGAAATCGGCGGTAAGACCGTCACTGTAGAAACAGGAAAGTATGCACAATCAACCAACGGAAGTGTTACCGTAAGATGCGGAGACACTATGTTATTCGTGCATTGCTGTGTAAGTAAAGAACCGAGAGTCGGTATAGACTTCTTCCCTTTGCTTATTGATTATGAAGAAAGAATGTCTTCAATAGGACGTATCCCCGGAGGATACAATCGTTCTGAAGGTAAAGCAAGCGATAAGGCAATCCTTATTTCTCGTTTAATAGACAGACCTATCAGACCATTATTCCCTAAAGGATATAGAAACGATATACAAATCGTGGCTCAATTATTCAGCTATGATCAGGAAAATCAGCCCGACACATTGGCTATGTTAGGTGCTTCTTGCGCTTTGATGCTGTCAGGCGCTCCGTTCGAAGGTCCTATTGGCGCAGTCAGGGTTTCAAAAGACGAAAATGGCAATATGATTGCTAACCCGACACACAGACAAGCTGATGCATCAGACCTTGATATTGTTGTAGCAGGTACTCACGATTCAGTAATTATGGTTGAAGCCGGCTGTAAGTTCGTTACAGAAGACGATATTATGAACGCTGTTGAATTTGCTCAAGTTGAAATCAGAAAACAATGTGAGGCACAACTTAAATTTGCCAAAGATTGCGGCGTTGAAAAAGAAGAATTCGTTAATCCTTATGATACTTCAGAATTGGCAAAAATCATTGAAGATACTGCTCACGATATGATTTTCGATGCTTATCACCACTTTGACAGAGAATACAGACAGAACAAATTGGAAGAAGCTAAGGCATTGGTTAAAGAAAAGGTTGAAGCACTTCCTGAAGATCACTATATTAAACAAATTATCGAAGAAACAGGAATCGACTTTGTTGCTGAAGAATTCAAGAATGCAGAAAAACACATTATGCGTGCAATGATTCTTGATGAAGGTGTTCGTGCAGACGGAAGAAAGCCAACCGAAGTTCGTCCTATCTGGTGCGAAGTCGGTGTTATTCCTCGTGCGCATGGTTCAGCAGTATTCACAAGAGGTCAAACCCAGATTCTTTCTGTTGCTACTCTTGCGGGACCTGCAATGGCTCAAGAACTTGACGGTGTTGACCCTGAAGTTAAAAAATCTTATATGCACAAATACATCTTCCCTGGATTCTCAGTTGGTGAAGTTAAACCTTTAAGAGGTCCGGGCAGACGTGAAGTAGGACACGGAAACTTGGCCGAAAGAGCAAACGTTCCGGCATTACCTTCACAGGAAGAATTCGGATATACAATCAGAGTAACATCAGATGTACTTGAATCAAACGGTTCAACCTCAATGGGTTCTACTTGCGGTTCTTCAATGGCTTTGATGAATGCAGGTGTTCCTGTTAAATGTATGATAGGCGGTGTTGCAATGGGTATGATTACAGAACCCGGCAGAGAACCTGTTGTATTAACCGATATTCAAGGAATTGAAGACTTCTTGGGTGATATGGACTTTAAAGTAACAGGTAATGATGACGGTATTACAGCACTTCAAATGGATATGAAGGCAAAGGGTATCGCAAACGATACTTTAAGAAGAGCTCTTGCTCAAGCAAAAGAAGGCCGACTCCATATCTTAGGCGAAATGAGAAAAGTTATCACAGAACCTGCTAAGGAACTTTCACCGTTCGCACCATCAATTTCAACAATGACTATTCCGGTTGATGATATTGGAACAGTTATCGGACCTGGCGGCAAACAAATCCGTGCAATTATTGAAGCTTCAGGCGCTGAAATTGATATTCAGGACAACGGTATCGTTACAATTACTTCAAACGATCAAGAAGGGGCTAAGATTGCTAAGAAAATGATTAACGATTTAACCTTCAAACCCGAAGTAGGAATGGTTATAAAAGGTAAAGTTGTAAGAATTATACCTATAGGTGCATTTGTTGAACTCGGCGGCGGCAAAGACGGTATGGTTCACATTTCTCAAATTTGCCAAGAAAGAATCGAAACAATTGAACCTCACGTTAATATTGGCGACGAAGTTATCGTTAAGGTTATAAAGATTGATGATAAGGGAAGAATTAACCTTACAATCAAGGGCGTAACCGAAGAAGACAAGGGTAAATGTATAAACGCTTAAAGTTAATATTTAATGCTATAAGAGCGGGCGGAGATTTGTCTCCGCCCGCTTTGCTATAAAATTTTGTGCTAAAATCTATATATGAGCTTAATTTCTTTATTGAAACGCAAAACAAATAAATCATTTTTTACAACACCCTCTCATGGTGGTAGGTTATTCTTATTTCACAAGTTTTACCAATGGTACAAAAAGGATATTTCGGAAGTTGATGCTTATAACCCGACAGAAGCACTAAAAAACGCAGAATCTAGGGCATCGAAAATTTATGGTACAAAATATACAAAATTTTTGATAAACGGTTCAACGAGCGGAATTATTGCGGCAATTATGGCAAGCGAGTGCAAAAATATTTTAATTTGGGATAATGCGCATATCTGTCATAAAAACGGCGCTGAACTTGCCGGATGCAATATTATGGAGTATTCTCTTCCAAAAGACGAGAATCTGGGCGTTTATAAAACCATAACGTTAGATGAAGTAAAGAATTTGCTTTTAGATATTAAAAATAAAGATACTGCACTTTTAATTACATCACCTACTTATGAGGGCTTTGCGGCAAATATAGAGGGAATTAGTAAATTATGCCGTCAGCATGATGTAAAACTTATTGTTGACGAAGCTCACGGTGCATTATATCCGTTCTCCGATGAATTACCTGAATCTGCAGTTAAATATGCAGACTATACTATTCAGTCTTTACACAAAACTGCCGGAGGTATTAATCCGACGGCGCTTTTGCATTCCAATGATAATAATCCGGATAAAGCATTGTCTAAAATAACCACGACTTCACCATCTTACCCTATGCTTGCGACCATCGAAGCCAACATAAATTATCTTAATTCTTCAAAAGGTAAAAAACACCTAAGACATTTGATTTCAGATATCAGACAATTAAATTTACCCACTATAAATGACGACATTACAAAAATTTTACTTAAACATCCGACAATGAGCGGTTTTGAACTTTCTGAAGCTTTGTATGATAAATACGGAATTGAAGATGAAAGGACTAATGAAAAAACGACACTTCTTCTTTGCGGGCTGGGAACAACTAAAAAAATGCTTAATAAATTAAAAAAAGCGTTAAACAATATGAGTTTTTAAGTTTTCTTTTTTACCTGCCTCAACTGCGAGAGAATCACAACGTTCATTATATTTATGCCCGGCATGTCCTTTTACCCATATAAATTCAACATTATGCGTTTCCTTTGCTTTCAAAAGCCGTTGCCATAATTCAACATTTTTCACGGGAGTTTTTCCCGCAGTTTTCCAACCTTTTTGAATCCATGACTCAACCCAATGATTATTGAATGCATCCACTACATATTTACTATCGGAATAAACTTTAACATTACATGGCTTTTTCAAAGCTTCCAAACCGACTATAACCGCCATCAGCTCCATTTGGTTATTAGTTGTAAGTTTATACCCTTGGGAGAATTCTTTTTCATGCTCAATTCCGTTCGAATCTGTATAAACCAAAATAGTGCCATAGCCACCGACACCCGGGTTCCCACTACATGCACCATCGGTATAAATATTTACAAGGGGTTCCATTTAGGCCGCTATTCCCTGAATTTCGGAAATTAAATATTTTGCAACCCATTCAAAATCTTTGTTACAATCAGCTGCTTTTTTCAAACAATCAATGGATGCTTCGCCAATCCTTATTAATGACATAGCAACAACGCCTCTTTTTGTCCCTTTTACGACTTGAAGTTTATTTACCAAGTCTGAAACTACAGCTTGACCTTGATCAACAAGTATATTTTCTAAATTATTTTTAGTTGTGTTATCTGCATTTTCTAATTTACAAAGAATTTCGTCTACCAATTGCATATTATATTCTCCTGAACAATCTGTTTTAATGTTTTTATTATAGTCTAAATTTTTAACAAATTAAGATTTCCTTACATAATCTTAATATCCTAAAATTTTGCCCAAATAAAAAGCCTCTGGGGAGAGAGGCAAGAGGAAATTAGTTAATAGGTATACACTTCACATTATGTTTTTAGAGCGAGGAAATCTATTTATCCGAAATTCGGAGCTGCGCGCTTAGCCGACTCTTGGCATAGCTGTTTATAGGATTGTAACTGCTCCTTTTTCATTGCTAACATCTGCTGTATTGTATTAAGTTCAAGCTGTATTTCTTTTTCTTTTTCATTAAGAACTGTCGTTTCCTGTTGTTTAAGTGCCTTTAAAGCTTCCTGTTTAAACTGGCTGTATGCACTCATCTGTATTTGCATATCCATCATCGGATTACCTGTATATGGGACTCTGCCCATCATAGACATCATTTGCAGATTCTGAGATGCACTCATTGAGCTTGCTTGATCCGCATATTGCGAAAATAATGAAGCCCTTGGTAATATTTCTGATGATAATCCAGCGAGATTACTTATGCTCAAGTTGGCAGCACCGCCTAATCGTGCGGCATACTTTGCGTAATGCTCCATTTCTATTTGCTTGTCCATAACTTGCTTTTCAAGAGAGTTGATTTCGCGAGTTAATCTCTGGACCATCCAGAATGCTACAAACATGATAAACCTACCTAACTTTTTTAACTAACCTTTGTAAAATTAAATTAACCTTTTCTAACCTTACATCTATATAAAGTATTTTTGTTTTTAAAAATTGCTTTTTTTTGTTAAATTGTAACGTTTTGTTAAGATAGCCATTTAAGAAATCGGGCTGAGATATAATAATAACAAGGAGAAAACAGTAATGATAAAAGATAAATTAGAGAACGCAAATAACTATTATGGAATATCCGAAAACTTAAAAATGGGCTTTGAATGGCTAAAGTCCCAAGACTTAAATAATATTGAACCAAACAAATATTATATTGACGGCAATATCTTTTATGCAAATATTCAGGAATATGAAACTAAAGCAGATGCCAAATATGAATCTCATAAGAAATATATTGATATTCAATATATGATTAAAGGAAATGAGAGAGTAGGAGTATGTGATAAAAATTCTTGTAAATTATGTATACCATACGACGAAGCTACTGACATAGATTTCATGGAGAATCCCAATGAAGAAGAATTTTTGATGCTAAATAGCGGCGAATTTATAGTATTATTCCCGAATGACGCACACAAGCCGTCTATTAATCCGTCAAACACTGATACAAAAAACATTGTAAAAAAAGTCGTTGTAAAAGTACCTATTAGTTAAGCAGCAAAGATATTTGCTGCGGAATAATCTATCTCCCAATCAATTGTATCATTGTATTCATAAGTTTCTTGTGAGAATAAATTCCATAATTCTCCGAGTACCGGTTTTTTTGTTATTTTTGCAGAGCTGTGATTCTTCAAATACTTTAATGTTTCCTTTAATGAATCATTCAAGCTTATTTGAGAAGCTGCTTTTAAAATAGATAGTTGAGCATTAGAATATACTTTACTGTCCGAAAGATTAAAAATAGTTCTATTAAGCAGTTCTTCTGCAGCTTGTTCTGAACCGCCCTGTTTTGCAAAAATCTCTTTTATCGCGTTTCTCTGATTTTCCCTGTTCTCAAATTGGTAGCCGCCCATTGTTTGTGTAACGTTAATGCCCATTTTCCCGATACCTTTTTCCCTTTTTTCTGCAGCATGTATATCGGCAAATTGTCAGAAAACTTTAGCTTTTCTAGGAAAATTGTTACATTTCTTAATATTATTTTTTAAATAAAAAAATACTTACCCAAACTTAAAGTTATTGACATTAGTAGGTCTTAGGAGTACTTTAAAAGTTGGGAGAGAGATATGTCAAATTCACAGCGCAGATTGACTTTAGTCGCCTTATCGTTATGTGGTCTTTTATATTTTATTGCGAATTTTCAAAGAATAGCTATTCCCGGTGCTGTTTTTGATGTACTTGAACAGGAATTGTCCGTAATTGCTCCTTACATAACTGCTTTTGGGGCAATATTTATGTATGTATACGCAATAGGACAACTTATAACAGGTGTTATGGTTGACAGATTTGGCGGATTGAGAGTTATTGCATGCGGCGGCATAATTTTCGGAATTGGCTGCATATTATTCCCCCTATCATCAATACTGCCAATTATGTACATTTCCCGCGCTTTAATGGGTTTTGGATGTAGTATGTTTTATTTAAGTCTTGTGAAAGAATTAAAGAAATTATATTCTGACAAAGATTACGGCATCGCCCTGTCAATAATGTTATTTATAGGGTATCTCGGAGGAATCGTAGCAAATGCTCCTTTTGTAAGCGCAATGAAATATATGAATTGGAGAGATATTTTAACGGTATTTGCCGCTATCGTAGTAATTTCACTCACTGTATTTTATATTATGCTAGGCAAAATAAATCTTCCCGAATTAAATAGGAATGTTACTCTCAGATTATCCTCTTTCTTGGACGTTTTAAAAATAAAACATAACAGGAATTTGTTTAGTTTTGCTTGCTGCAATTTCGGAATATCTTATGTTATTCAAACAATTATCGGCAAAAAATTTCTGGAAGACTATTGTATGTTTTCGGTAAGTAAAGCCGCTATGGTATTATCAATTATGGCTATTATTGCTGCCTTTTTTAATATTATAAATGCATCCGTTTGTAAACTTTGCCACAATCACAGAGTAATATTTTTAAAAGGCGCTGCCGTTGTAACATTTGTATCATTACTGACAATATTTTTATTAGTATTGTTTGATATACACTCTGCTTTGATAGGATTAGTATTCTGCGTTATTGCGGGAAATGCAAGTATTTCCTCTTTGCTTATTCCGGTTATTCAAAAATCAAATAAAGAAGAAGTCGCGGTTACTGCGGTTAGCATTATGAATTTCTGCTTCTTCATGATGGTAGGAATTTTAGGCACATTAACCGGATTCCTTTTGAACTTACACACCCCCCAACGGATAAACGGAATTCTTGTTTACGGTAGAGAAGCTTATTTACTGTTATTCGGTGTATTTTTGGCACTGTCGATTTTTGAAATGTATAAAGCCGCTAAATTATCAAACAGATATTAATTATTTGCAAAATGCCGCTAAATAGCTTAAAATTTACTTATGAGTTTTATACGTCCGGATACATACACTGAAAATAAAGAATTTAATTTTATAGAATCGGAAAAGATTGACAATTGTTTACTAAAAAACAGTAAAAATGATGTCATAAAAGCAATTGATTGTTTAAATTCCGAAGATAATTTTTTGTATATTCATGGGTTTTTGGGAACAGGAAAAAGACAATTTGTTAATTATTTATGTGAATATTTATCAAATGACGTCATAACTCTGGAATATTTTTGCAAAGAAGCAACCGTTTGCGATGACATATTGCTTTCTTTTATTGGTGAAATTGAGAAACACAGTGCATCAAGAAGTACCAATTTAAACGCAAAAATTACAACATTAAACGTTAAATTTCAACAACTACTTGAACAAATTAAAAAACCGACTCTTATAATTCTGAACTCTTTTGATAATATTCAAGAAACGAATAAACAGCTTGTTCTTGACATCATATCTAAATTCGTAAAGACACCAAATGTAAAAATTATAACAACTACTTGTGCTTTAATCCCGGATTTAACCGGAATTTCAGATAACAGTAAAACCATATTTCTAAAAGCGTTCACAAAAGACATTTTTAAAGAATTTATTTTAAAAAATGAAATCAAAATTAATGACAAGCAAATTGAGGACTTATATTCTTTAACACGCGGATACTATCTTTATGCTTTATTATCAATCAAGATTATACAGACTTTAGGAATAACCGCCACAGAATTTTTGCAAAAAGCGAAAAACGCCGGTTCGGACTTTGACGGTTATTTGGGAGAGCTTTATGTAAGCTTGATACCCACCTCAATCAGAAATTTTTTCTGGTTTTTAAAAGCCGTAAGACACGGGCTTAGTCTTAACGCCCTCGCTATATTTGAAATCTACGACGAATTTTCCATACAATATTTGATATCAAACATGATATTGTTTAAAGAAAATGAAATAATATACTTACACGATTATTTTGCACAAAGAGTTTCCACAATACTGCCTAAAAATACAGAAATCCGGCTGCACAAATATATTATCGGAATATATGAAAAACAGCTAAAAGAGACTCTTGAAAACAGAGCAATCTTTATGTCAAGGCAGGCACTTAGGGCTGAAATAGATTATCATTCACAAAAAATAAATGCAATAGAAAATGGTATACCTGATGAAAACAACACCGAACAACAAGACAGTAAGCCGGTTCAAAAACAAGATGTAAATTCTCAGACTTCCCAAACTGATACGAATTCAAACGATGTTTTGATTGCACAAGCACATAAACTTATGGAAGAAGATAAAAATACAGAAGCAATCGAAAAATTTAAAGCAATTTCGGAACGTGAAGATATCGATCTGACATCTTTGGTTGATGTTCGGCTAAACTTAGCTCGGTTATACTTTAAAATATGTAACTACACAAATTCATTACATTATTATGAATTAGTAGAAACTTATTATAAGAATAATAAAGAATATATCAACTTAAATTACCTTTATTATGAAATGACCGATTTGTATTACAAAACATATAAAACCGAAAGAGCCATTGAAACAATAAAACAAGTTGTATATTCAGTTGATACTCCCCAATCCCTTATGGTTAGTGCATGTACGCTTTTGGGGAATATATATTCAGATACAAATAATCCGGAAGAAGCTTTTACTTATTACCAAAAGGCGCTTGATTCACTGGACGAAAATGTTGATAATTCAATTCTTTCCGAATTATACTTTAAATTTGCGCTGGCGAATGATGACAGAAATAATATATCCTTAGCTTTTGAATATTATAATCGCTGTATAAGCATGACTGAAAACAATAAATACTTAACACTTGCATATTCCAACATTGCTTCCTGTTATTACGAAAATGGAAACTATGATGATGCACTCGGATGTTACCTAAAAGCTTACGAAATAGAAAAATTTAATAACAACTACGACGGAATATATTACACAAGCTCACAACTCGCAACGATTTATACTGAAATTGATAATCCAAAAGCTTTAAAATATTTAGAAGAAGCCAAACGAAGTGCAGAATTTATTAATGATAATTTTTGTATAGCAAAGGCATCCGTTGCTCTTGGAGATTATTACTATAATCAGCCAGAAAATGCTGAATTAGCATTAAAAGAATATTACAACGCAAAACAGACCGTGGAAAACGCACAGGAAAACATTGATATTTCAACTATTAATAAAAGAATTGAAGATATGAAACTCAGATTACCGGAGGATAAAGCAGCGGAGATTTTGAGTAAATATGAATAGTATAATTGATATCAGGTCGGATTTTGCCGAATATAAAAAAGTTTTTTTAGAAGAAAACTCTAAACATAATTTAATTTCCAGAAATGATGAACAGTTTTTGTATGAAAAACATATCTATGATTCTCTTTCCATAAAACTCTTTTTTGATAAATATGGGAGCAATTTCAAAACACTGCTTGATATCGGCTGCGGGGGCGGATTTCCTTGCATTCCGATTGCAATAGAATTCCCCGATATGAGTATTACCGGACTCGATAGCATAAACAAAAAAATATCTTCGGTAGAACATATAAAACAAGAACTAAACCTGAACAACTTAAATTTGGTATGTGAAAGAGCAGAAAATCTTCACGATGTTAAGTTTGATATTGTAGTTAGCAGGGCTGTTGCTGATTTGACTAAAATATCAATCTATGCGGCTCCTTTTATGGATAAAAAGAGTGTTTTTATTGCATATAAATCAATAAAAGCAAATGAGGAAATCTCAAGTGCGCTACCAACTCTTAATAAACTCGGACTTAAGATTTTTGACACAATAAAATACACCCTGCCAACAGAAGAAATGCACGAAAGAAATCTTATTTGCATAAAAAGGTATTAAACCTTAAGCAAAAATACTAAAGCTTCTTTCTATGTCATCTTTTTGTAATTTTTTCAGATTTTCTAACATTTTCTTAGCAAATGTATATTGAAAACCGCAAGTCATCGCATCCAATTCCAATTGAGTATCTTTTGCAGATAGTGCAGCAAGTTGTTGAGAATTGAAATTCTGACCATTCAAACCGGAGAGCAAACCAAGACGCGCATTGTTAGCCATCATGCCCCTAAAAGCCATGTTGTTAGCCATCATTGTATAATTTGCCATTGCAAGTGCGCCTATTGCGAACATAACTATTCTCCTACACTATACTTATTTTAACATATTTATCGCAACAAGTCTATTGTATGTGTAGATTTGTAACTTGCACGCCTCCAACGACCTTGTTAGTCAAGGTTTTTATGGTTTTGTCGTATTCGATTTCAGCCCAACCAAGCTTATTTATAGTTTCCAAAACAGCAATCTTCCTCGCAGGCATCGATGCATCATACATTTTTATTACAAATCCCTCATTAATGTTACTGTTATAAACCACACATAATCCGCCGGCACCTACTTTGGCAATCAGCCCTTCACTATTTTGAATAATTTCTGTATCTAATCTATCTTCCCCACCATATATATACGGATTTTCTATTATCGCACTAACAAGTTTAGGATAGTTTTTGACCAGATTCTTGTAGCCGATAACTATATTCCTTAAGGGCATTGAAACAATCGGAACGCCGCATCCATCTGTTGTTACGGGATATTCTTTTTCTACCTCACATAGCGAATAGATTTTATTCTTAACCGCAACTTGCAAAGGATGATCCGGCCAATAATAAGTATCAATATTCCACCCTTGTTTTTTGCATATAGCCAAAAATCCGAGATGCTTACCTGAGCAATTATTATGAATCGGCATTGGCTTTTCATTTCTCAAAAGCATTTTATCTTGCATCGAACGTGCGAGAGGGGAATGAATTCCGCATTTTAAAGAACCCTCATTTAAATTAAGTTTTTTTAATATATTTTTCGCCATATCAACATGGCAATCTTCACCGGCGTGCGAGCCCGAGCAAAAGGCCAATTCTTCCGGAGTAAAATCAATTTTATAATCAATTAGCAGTGATGCCTGAAGCGGTTTTGCACAAGAACGCAAATAAAAAGGTTCTGCATCATTATCAAGACCAAAACTCACAATCCCGTCATGAAACTCTTCAACAAGCCCATCTCTAACGAAATTAACCCTAAATTTTCCGCCCTTAACTCCCAATTAAAAAACTTATCCTTCCTTATGCTCTTTAATAAATGTTAAAAGCGCATCCATTTTTTGTCGCAGAATTTCGTTTTCTTCTTTAAGTTTGGTATTTTCAACTCTTATATCGTAATTTTCTCTCTCCATCGTAATTGACGGAACTTCGTCAGCATTTAGAGAAAATCTTTTTCCGGACTCTTCCTTCATAAATATAATACTTTTTACGTCACGATCTCTGACGAAACCGAGCTGCACCATTAATTCGGCAATAAATACGTGCTTCCCTGCTTCATTCATTTCCTGTTGTTTGTTAAGTACTTCATCCAACTGCTCAATAGTCATTTTGCCCGCACGAATAAAATATTCACCTGTACGGTATTTCCCGGCTATAAATCCTGCTATTGCAGCAACCAACTTAGGAACATCTTTTGAAAAGAAACCAGACATTTTACAAAAAGTAAACGCTTTGGATACTTCTTCCATAGTAAAATTGTTTTCTATGGCTATCTCAATAAGCGACATGCCTTTTGAACAACAATTCAAAAAAGAATATATACTTTCATCAAATTTAGATTCTTTTGTAAACAACTCATTCTGACCAAGTTCAGAAAGTTCCGGCCTATACACATGAAACAGTTCATCTTCTTCAACATCAAGGAATTCATTACTTAAATAATTCATCAAGTCTTTCGATAAATCCAGAAAAATAGTTTGTTTTATCCATAGAGGAAAAAGAAGCAATTTTTCCATAAAACCTTCATATAAACTTTTATTCATTAAATTCCCTTCTTTATATGATGAATGCATTTTAATTATATCATAATATAATATAAGTAGTATACAATATTTAAAGGAAACTGCGACAATGGGAATGGACGGATTATCAATGGCAAATACAGGAGCGTTGAAAGAATCAACGTCTGCTGAGTATACAAACCGTTCAGAACAAGCAATCCAAGCAAACCCTTCAAATAATTCACAGCAGGTTCAGAACCTTGAAACGAACAGGGCCGTCCGAGAAAAAGACGAAGAAGAGGAAAATCAAAAACAGCATGGACATGAAAACAATGATAAAAATGAAGAAGAATTTCAGGACGGATTAGTAGAAGAACCCAAAGAAGAAATTTTTAATGAAGATTTTAATATAGAAGATCTTGATGACCCAAACAAAGACTTTTATGTTAAACTAAATGCAAAAGATGATATAATAGAATTGTATGATAGCAGTTCGGATAAATTGATAGAAACTATATCGGGAAATGAATTGCAAGAGCTTGTTAAACGCCTAAATATGGCATCTGGAATATTCGTGAATAAGAAGGTATAAATGCCGTTAAATCCGTATAATAAATATATCAAACAATATCAAACAAGTAATATCACAACAGCTACGCCTGAAAAGCTTATGATAATGCTTTTTGATGGGGCGATACAATTTCTACAAAAAGCAAAATCTGCTATAGAAGAAAAGAATTTAGCAGAACGCTCTGTAAATATAGAAGCAGCCCGAAAAATTGTAAGAGAACTTATGCGCACCATTGATTTGGAAAATGGTAATGATGTATCAAAAGCACTTTTCAAACTTTATAACAAAATGGCAATGAAATTAATTAAGGCAAATGTATCACGGAATTCAGGACTTATTGACGAAGTACTTGCAGACATGATTAACATCCGATGGGGTTTCCAAAAAGCAATTGATATTCAAAACGGCGTTTCATCTGTCGAAGATGTCATGAAAGAGCAGGCAGAAAAATTCGGAGAAACGGAAGAGGGCTCTAACGATGCGTGATGAACAACAATTTAAGCAACTAATGTTGCAATATGAGCAATTAAAGAACGGTTCGGAAGATATTCTGCACTTAATCGAGGAAGAAGACTTCGACGGTGCTATTACCATGATTAAATCAAGAGAATCCGTCTTTTTAAATTGTAAGTGCATGCGAAAATATTTGGAGCTTAACCCCGAACAGGAAAAAGAAGCAAATGCCATTTTGGACGAAATTCGTGAGCTGGAATCCAGAAATATTAAGATTTTGACAGAGCGTATGCAATCAGTAAAAGAAGAACTTTTGAAAACGCAAAAATCTGAAAAGATTCAAAAGGCATACGGATTTGATGAAAATCAAAAAGGAAGTATTGTTAATATACAAGATTAAATAATTAATTATATAAAATTAAATTTACCTCCAATAGCAAGACTTGTTATGAGCCCTGCAAGTTGTGTTACGCCAAAATATAGATTAGGCATACATTTGGGACAAAATAGGGGGTTGCATTATTGATTTTTACTGGTATAATAGTACTCGGTAATAAGAAAGGAGTTTTACTATGAACAAAGAAGAATTAGTAGCAGAAGTTTCAAAGAAAGCTAAAATCACTCAAAAACAAGCAGGTGACGTTTTATCAGCTTTAATCGAAACAGTTGAAAAGACAGTTGCTAAAGGTAAAAAAGTTACTTTAGTCGGATTTGGTACATTTGAACCTCGTAAGAGAGCAGCAAGAAATGGTAGAAATCCTCAATCAGGTAAAGCTATTAAGATTCCTGCTAAGACAGTTCCGGTATTTTCTGCAGGTAAGAGATTCAAAGAAGTTGTTAACGGCAAGTAATTAATGACTTAGTTCATAATCAGCGGGGTGTAAATAAGTTTACATCCCGCTTTTTTGTAAGTTATTTTGATTTATTCAAAAATAATGTATTATATTAATTAAAGAGATTTTATGAGATAATATTGGTTGAGCTATACATTTGAAGAGGTTGTAATGTACGATTTCCCATTTGAGCTGGATGAGTTTCAAAAAGATGCCTGTAATTGCATAACTGCCGGCAAAAGCGTTGTGGTTTGTGCCCCGACAGGCGCCGGAAAAACAGTTATCGCAGAGCATGCCATTCACAAAGCTTTGGAAGAAAATAAAAAGGTCTTTTATACAACACCTTTGAAAGCTCTCTCTAACCAAAAATACAATGATTTTTCCGAAAAATACGGAATTGACAGAGTAGGGCTTTTGACAGGCGATACCTCAATAAATCGCGGCGCACAGATTGTTGTCATGACAACGGAAGTTTTCAGAAACATGCTTTACGGTACAAATTTCGGCTCAGTAACAGACAATCTTAAGGATGTACGCTACGTTATTTTAGATGAAGTTCATTATATGAATGATGAACAAAGGGGAACAGTTTGGGAAGAAAGTATAATCTACTGTCCGACGAATGTTCAAATAATAGCACTTTCAGCCACCGTTGCTAATGCTGATAAACTGACGGAATGGATAAATACGGTTCATTCAAAAACCGAACTTATCAATACGGATTTTCGCCCCGTTCCTTTGAGATTCTACTATTTTGATTCATCACAGCGTGACCGGCTTTTGCCGCTTTTAACTCCGAACGGAACTTTAAACAAAAAAATTAAGCCGGAAAAGAAAGAATTTCACAGAGGTAAACCGGTTCAAAAAAAATATATCGTAAAAGACGTTATAAGAAATCTTTATAACCAGAACATGCTTCCCGCAATTTATTTCACGTTTTCACGCAAAAAATGCGATGAACAGATGGAAAAATGTGCAGAACTTGATTTGGTAACTCCTCAAGAAAAAGCTGAAATCCAACGTATTGTTGACGATTATATTGCGGAAAATCCTTATTTATACAGAAATAAGCATATCGAATATCTTTTGCAAGGGGTTGCCTCTCACCATGCAGGGCTTTTGCCCGGATGGAAAGTACTTGTTGAAAAACTTTTCCAAAAGGGCTTAATAAAAGTTGTTTTTGCGACAGAAACCCTCGCCGCAGGTATAAATATGCCCGCCCGTTCTACTGTAATCAGTTCAATAAGCAAGCGGACAGATAGCGGACACAGAACCCTGACACCTAGCGAATTTTTACAAATGTCCGGTCGTGCAGGGCGCAGAGGAATGGATGAAATTGGTTATGTTGTAATCGTAGGAACATCTTTCCAAACTCCCGAAGAAGTTGCAGAACTTGTATTAAGCGAAGCGAATCCGCTTGAAAGTAAATTTTCTCCAAGTTATTCAATGGTCTTAAATCTTCTGCAAAGATTTTCTCTTGAAGAAGCAAAAGAGTTGGTATTAAAGAGCTTTGGCTATTTCTCGTCAAGCTACCGACTGGAACCGCTTATAAAATTAAAAGATTTCAATCAGGAAAAAATAGATGAATGTAATTCTTTTGAATGCTTTTGCAAACGTTCCAATGAAGATTTGCTTGAATACAATAAAATCCGGGATTTATATGTACAAAACAGAAAGACTTTAAAAGTTATACAAAAACAGGAAAAGAAAAAACACAGACCTTTGACTCCTGAAATTATTGAATTTAGCGAAAAAACCAAAGAATTGCTTAATAAAATGCACTCTTATGAATGTGACACGTGCAAACTGTTTAAAAAACATATGAAGACTATTGACGTTTTGTTTAGATACCTTTCAAAACAAAAACAACTTGATAAAGAAATTGAGCACCAGAAAGACATTTTTTGGAACAAATTCCTTGCGCATCGTTCGGTATTAATTGAATATGGATATATTAAAGACGATTACCCTACAGAACAAGGTATAACTATTTCTCAATTACGTTCGGAAAATGAATTATTCCTTGCAAGAATTATATTTTCCGGTGTGCTTGAAGACCTCACACCTGCAGAGCTTGCGAGTGTCATTTGCGCAATAACGACAGAAGATATGCGGGCTGAGATGTATTCACAACTTCCATTCTCACAAAAAGTCCGCAAAACACTCAATAAAATCAAGGATATTAAACGTGATTTAGACAAAAAACAAAAAGATTACAACGTAGAAGATCCTATGTACATAAATGGATTTTATTCGCCGCTCATCGAAATGTGGGTAAACGGTGCCGAATGGGATACAATAATTGGTGATATTGAAATGGGTGAAGGCGATATTGTCAGAAGCTTTAAGCGAGTTGTCGATGTTTTGAGGCAATTCTGCACAATATCCGGGATTCCGGAAACACTTGTCTTTACTGCAAGAGAAGCAATAGATTCAATCCAAAGAAGCCCTATTGATGTAGATTAATTTTTCCCAAAAACTCAAAATTTTTCATTTGTACGATTTTGGTGTATATATATATTATGCTAAGGAAATTTTTAGGGAGCATATTTGTCACACTAATCACAGTGTTACCTGCCATATCAATTTCAGAAGATACGGTTGTATTGGATAAATCTGATATTGAACAAATGCAGTATATTTTTGATGACAAAGATGAGGTTTTGAAGAGCTCACTGCTACTAAATGATTCCGAAACTTTATCCGCAATTATAGAAGAACAAAAACAGCATGATATCAAAGATTTAGAACTTTTATGGAAAGGCACTGTCGAGAATAATCAGGTAATTGAATTTGCGCTAAAAAAACTTGCCACACCTGAATCTCAGAGAAGAATACATTCATCTTTAATGGCAAAAACTCTTTCTGCGATAGTTTCAGGAGCTTCATTTGTTCCATGTTTAGTGGGATCAAACCCCGCTATACAAACTTCCGCATTTTCGGCAGGACGTCTTGCACAAGGGCTTATTAACAGAAAAAATGTTCCGCAGGAAACTCCTCTGACTGATACGGAGCTTATTGAATTAGCGAGCATGATAGAGGATTTGCAGGATACTCTTGTAAGTTCTTATTATAACTATAAGAACACACTGACGCAATTAAAAATGGTGCGTTCTAAGATGATTTTGTACAGCAAAAATTACTCAAATGCCATTTCCGGAAATGATATTATGGAAATTGCGATTTCAACCGCTCTATATGATTCTATGCGGCTTAAAGAATATGAACTTGAACAATCCGCTAAAAAATACCACATACAACTACAGCGGCTTGCAGGTAAAAAGATTACGGACTCACTTGAAATGTATCAATATGACTTTGATTCAACTTTGTTTAAAGAAAAGGATAAGAAATAGTGAAAAGATTTATTGGCTTACTAATTATTATGCTCCTTCAACTGCCCGTTTTATCTTCGGAAACGACGGAGGATCTTCTCATGCCTAAAGATTCTTTTTACAGATTCGGAACTTCTGACATGCCGGAAACACCGGTAGATATGGATATACAACCAAATATAACACCTGTTGTGAAAAATGAATCTGATATAAGCAAAAAACAAGTTGTAACATATGCGGATTTAAGCATCAAAAATATGGCAAATGAAATTTCTGCCGAAATAGAAGCCGATTATAATACTATGCAAAATGACTTATCTCTTTTATGGCAAGGCGCGGCAAAAAACAGCGATACCATAAAATTTGCAATATATAAATTATCAAATCCGGATAAAGATAAACCTGATACCAGTGCGGTGAAAAAGGTTCTAACAACAATAGCAGGTATGTCTACCATGCTGGGAGCAGGGATGGGAAATCCGGTGCTTGCCAGCGCCTCACTTATCGGCGGAAACACATTGGGGATAATGTCCCAAGATACCAAAGCACTAAATTATAAATATACTCAAGTAACGGATGCTGATATGATAATTCTTGTCAGAAAAGTGGAAGAATTACAGCAGAAAGTTGTTGATATGTATTATGACTACATGTCCGCAAAAAAATTATATGAAATGACTTCTGAAATGGCTAAAAACAGCTACCTAAACTATAGCTTAGCGCAAAATACGTCTAAAGAAATTGTATTAATGACAGATACTTTCTATAGAGAAGCCGTTGACGAAAACCAGAAAGCTCGCGGTGCCTTTTTTGAAAAACGCTCCCGTTTGGAGCAGCTTGTAGGCGCCGAAATTTTTAGAGATTTTGAAAATAATGTAAATTCCCGAGAATAGGTAAATTATTTTGCAAAAAAATAAAAGCCGACAGTCGAAATTGAAGGGGTAAATAATTTGCCATAAGAAAAAGCCGATAATGAGACTCGAACTCATGACCTACTCATTACGAATGAGTTGCTCTACCAACTGAGCTATATCGGCATTTCTGATTTCAGTATATCTCAAACATTACAATCTTGCTATTATTTCTTTTGTGTAATCTGTGAGTAAATAATTACCGCCTATATCGTAAGTCTTGATACCGGAGTTTAATGTATCGAACAATGCTTTTTTAATTCTTTTTGCGGACTCCGGCATGTTTATATAATTCAGCATTTCGACTGCAGAAAGCAGAAGTGCCGTAGAATTTGCTTTATTCTGTCCCGCAATATCCGGCGCAGAACCGTGGACCGGCTCAAATACTGCAAAATTCTCGCCTATATTTGCACCTTGTGCGACTCCGAGTCCGCCTATGAGCCCTGCACACAAATCGGATACAATATCACCGTACAAGTTCGGTAGCAGTAATACGTCAAATTGATTCGGGTTTTGTACAAGCTGCATGCAACAATTATCAACCAAAATTTCCCTAAAGTTTATTCCTGTGTGTTTTTTGCTTATATTTCTTGCAGATTCCAAAAACAAACCATCAGAAAGTTTACATATATTTGCTTTAGTTACCACACAAACTTCTTTTCTGTTATTTTTTTCGGCATAATCAAATGCAAATTCCGCAATTCGTTCAGAAGCGTTTCTTGTAATCCTTTTAATACTTTCTGCACAATCGCTATCGATTTTACGTTCAATCCCGGCATACAAATCTTCCGTATTCTCCCGAACAACAACTATATCTACATTGTCATATCGTGTTTTTATATTTGGCAAATTATAACAAGGTCTTAAATTTGCGTATAAATCAAGTTCTTTACGAAGCTGAACATTAACCGAACGGAACCCTTTTCCGATAGGGGTAGTTACCGGCGTTTTTAAAGCAACTTTATTTTGTTTTACGGAATCCAGCACCCTCTGAGGCAAAGGACTGCCTTCACTTTCAGCCACTTCTGCACCAGCAGTTTGTACATCCCACTGAATATCAACACCTGCGGCATATAAAATCTCTGTTACCGAATCCGCAATTTCCGGACCGATGCCGTCCCCTTTAATTAATGTAATCTTCATTATGCTTTTACCGTTTGTCTTTGTTCGATGTATGCCTTTAACCCTCTTGCTAGCTGATCAGGACAGCTTGTTCCTCTGTTTCCGCAAGGAACGTCTATTAACTTTCTTACGACATCATCGACATCCATGCCCATAATTAAAATCTTTATCCCACCAAGATTTCCGGAACACCCCCCGACGAACTCAGCATCTAGAATTATGTTGTCTTTAATTTTTAACTGCATTAATCTGCTGCACACACCTTGCGGAACAATTTGCAAAATATCCACACCATTTTCGCTCTTTACATTAATTTCGCTCATAAATACTCCTTCTCTCTTTAAACTATTATATCATGTGGCTAAAATATTTTTCAAATTCTATGCAAGTTCGTTCAATTTATATGTATCATAAATCTTTGAATACATCTTTACTGCGGCTTCTGCCTTACTTTTGTGGCAATAAGCAACCACAATATCCATTCCTTTAAGATTTATTACACCGTTCACCTTATTGGTTGCAGGAGTCGCACTGCTTAAAATATCTGCCGCCAGTAAACTTGCACTGTATTCGGAAACATCAATCTTTCCGTCTTTATTCAAATCAAGCGGCTTGGATGAATAATCTTGATTCGGCAAGAAATTTTTATCAAAATCATCTATCGATATTTCTTTTCCGCCCATTTCTTCATAGGCGGCCGCATATAGTGCTTTTTTATCAATATTTCCATAAATCGGCTTCGGCATATATCTATACTCATACTCGGCTGGCGGCAATGATTTAAGGTAATCATCATTTGCTTTTATAAATTTATCAACTTTTTGCACATTATTTTTAAAGGCCTCGTCTGATAGCGAAAAGTCTAAAACAGGTGCGGCACCGTCCAATCCTGAGATTAGAGTTGAAGCTACTAATTCTTTATGATTCATTACAGAATTTCTGCCATACCTGACTGATGGATCAGAAATTTTTCCGTCATAATAGCCGTTTGAACCGTTAATTTCAAAAGTCATAAAACCTCCGCACATTATTTTCCTTTATACTAAACCCTCTGAACATGAAAATTTGCTAATATTTTTTTATAAAATAGCATGGGTCAACTAAAACCCAATAATATCAACAAAAAATTCATATTAATAAATCTTAATATAAAGCGCAAAAAAATTTTTTACGGGATTTAGGATAATATACACATTGGGGTAATTAATGAAATTATTTTCTTTACAAATATCGGATATTAATAAAAATACGGGATTTAGAAGCACTCGTGTATTGAAAAATACCGTAAGTCAGCTTGCCTTGAATAACAAATATTCATTAACTGATCCGAACAGCCGTAATATAGTAAAATCTATTACGACACTTAGTAACAGTTCCGGAAAGAAAATTATAGAATTTCTTCTTTCCACTGCAGAGAAATTGAAATATTCAACCAATATCAAACTCAAAAATAATCCGATAAACGATTGGAAATCAATCCTGCTAAATGCTGCAGAAAAAGTGCTTTCCAGGACCCCTCTCACAAACTACGAAAAATTTAATGAACAAATTCAGAAATTACGTTCGAATAAAGATTTAAATGATACCGAAAAAGAGATTTTAGACTTAAGAAAAGATTTAATAAAGTCAGTTAACCTGAAACAGATAAAAAAAGAAACAGTTGGCGGAATAAAAGACTTTGAGCAGAATTTAGATTATTTTATAATATCGTCGGAAACGACTCTTGAACATAAAAAATATGTTTTGGAACGTTTAAATTACCTCATGAGCGATGATTACGAGATTAATGAACAATTAAAAGATAAAAAATCAATTGTTGCGGCAGAACTCGTTAATGACATCGCAATTTATACTCCGGGCCACAAGGTTCCGAATATAAAAGCAGTGAACCAAAAACAACATGGTATGTGTGCCGCTATATCAATAGTACGCAAAAAAATTGCATACGAAGACAAGCCCAATTATATAGATTCAATCTTGTCAGAATTAGATAACAGCGGATATATCCATGTTTATGACAGAAGCAATCTGGGAAGCGGCAAAAAAACAATTCTGGAAAAAGTTCCGGTAGATTTTGCTGCCGCTATTTCAAAGGGATATAGAATTATAGACGCATCTGCGACTCAATGGATGCAAATTGCGAGTCAAACCGGTTATAGCGGAAATTCACTCAATAATTATACACCTTTTGATAAAAAGAATTTTGATATAAATGCCGATTCCTTTTTCAATGCAAGATTTGAAGATTCGGAATTACATGATTTGCAGGTATATTATCAGGCACTTATAAAGGCATGCGATATTATCAATGAATACAAAGTATCCGAAATTAAGCGTATGCTTGATAAAAATTATTCAAAACAAAATTTTGAAAAAGATATAAAAGCCATGCAAGATTTGAAGCAAGTTTTAAAATATTCAATCGAATATTTTAATGTTACTCATCAATATTCACCAAAATTAAATCCAAAATTGCTTAGCGATAAAGAAGTAAATACTATCGTAAATAACCTTATAAACCTTGAAAAGAAGTATTCCTGTGATATTTCACCTAATGATAGGTACAGTTATATTGCCAATGAAGAAGATTTAAGCAAAAAAAATAAAATAAAAAACTATTTAAAAGATAACGGATTGCCGGAAGAATGTATAAATGAAAATATTTTGAATCGTATATACGAAGCTGTAAATTCTTACAACCTTTTCAAAAAAATACTCACTGACAGCAAATCAGATTACCGTGGATTAACAAAAGCAAAATATTTATATGAAATTGGTGCAAGCACGCGATATCAGTTTGTTCAAGGGCTTAAAAATGAAGTTACGCTTAATTATATGATGAAAAAAGAACACATTCCTAATAAAGAGCAATGTGTAATCGATATGGCAGATAAGCTTCTGGAAAAAATATCAGAAGATGAAAAAGGTGCCGATTTTATAATAAATTCATTAATCAAAAATACAGATGGTGCCGTAGCGAATAAGGAAGACGCAATTAATCTTTTGGAAGACATTAAACTCAGAGTTGGTGTTATTATAAATGACGAAATCAACAACATCTATGATTCAATAAAATTACATGATAAAACCGAGGCCCTGATTCAATACTTAGAATCTCTTCAATTGAAAATCGCAAATGAAGCTGACACTAACGTAATGTCAACCGTTGCAGAAAGATTTGGACTGAAAAAATCTCCCGAAAAGATGTTAGCATCTCTGGAAGAAATTAAAAAGGGCTTAATTTCAAACAAATATACCTACGAAGATATCTTCAACAAAATAGGCGCATCTTCGCAGCTTATATTTTTGGAAAACAAAGTTAACGAGATGTTTGATAAAACATCAGATGAAGATATCAGAATGATGTTAAATAGCCAAGCATTGGATGAAAACGTTGAGTCGGAAGATTTAGACGGCGCTTATAATGATAAATTAAATCAAATACTAAACACTATCGGAGCTTTCAAAGATGAAATTGATGTATATGTCGGCCTAATTAAAGTCACAGATTCTCAAAATAATGTAATCTATTCCGCAGAGCCGGCCGATATTTTAATAAAAAAATTAGAAAATAATCATACCATCCCGTCGGAAAAAGCTTTAAAAGAGCTTCAAAACCACTTTGACAGTATTCAAAAAAATCGTTCAGCAGACGAATTTAATAGCCGCAGAGGAAAATTGTCTTACAAAACATTGTACAATTTTTCTAAAAATGAACAATATACTTTAAGTTCGATTAAGAGAAATATAACACCGGTTTCAAGATACTTGAATAAACAATTATCATACGTTCAGGAATATATAAAAACTCCGTTAGAAGAATTAAAACGAATGATAGGCCTTGATATCGGAAGTTGGTGGGTTACAAAAGAAGGCGAAAGCGGATTAAACAATGGTCAGGATATAAGGATTCTTGAATATATTACAGGACGTCCTCACTATATTACTGATGACCTAAAAAAAGCAGTAGAAGAAATTAAAACCAAGCCATATTCAGGAATTTCTACAAGCTCAGTTTATCACAACAAAATAGGTATGCATGCTCAATATATTGCTGATATTGAACCTGTAAAGATAAAAGATTCTAAAGGAATTGATAAAGAAGCAGATGTTTTATTCCAAGATAATACTTGGGGGGCAACCGAACACGAAAATGTTTGGACAGATTCATATGGATTAAAACGAACCGATTACAGTGACTATAGAGGCGGTACACTTGGTTATATTACAAATGATAAATTCAGAAACGGTAATCTGGTTAACAGAGTATTGAATGATATGGTTCTTGAAGAAGAACAGGAAGATATAGAGAGCAAAGCATACAAAAAAATAAGAAAAGACTACAATTCGACATATAATTTGCCGCAATACAATAAAATAGTACTTGATGGTGAATCTGATGAGCCAAAGGATTTTGCGGACTCTCTTTATGATACCATTTTCACTCCAACCTCAAAACTTATTGATACAATGAAAGTTCTTACAAAAGACATGTCTGCAGAAGATATTAAAAATCGGCTTTATAGTATATCTAATTTCAAAAACAATTGGCAAAATATTTCTGAAAATATACTTAGAAGAGCCCTCTCAAAAGAAGAAGGAAATTTCATCATTGGTAATGAAGAAGATTATAAAAAATTACCTGACACAGACACTATGAAAATTGTTTTCGAAAAAGCTGCGCTCATGAACAATTATCCTATAGAAGATTTAAGGATGAATTTGGCAAAAATAACAAATGTAAGCGAGCTTGATCGATACAAAAAAATTCAAAAACAGAGGGCAATAAAAGATTTTGAATACTCTTTCGGCAAAAGTATTACAATTTTGGATTATTTAATAGATACCTTCAATGATAATGATGACAAATTGCTGGAAGTTTTCCTCAAGAAACACAATATTACGCTTTCTGACAAAGAATTCGCAAAGATTTTTTACACTTTGGAATTGGATCCGGAGACTTTTGACGGAAGCGTTAAACATACGATTAATCAATTCACAGACTTTGTATACAGCAAAATAGCAGATAAAATCACTTCTTTCGAACAGGAAAAAGAGCTAAAGACTATACTGAACAACATGTATGCGAAAAAATTATATTTTAATAAAACAGATATAAATACTCCTGAAATTCAACATATTATTAAATTTATTGACAGAATGTATAATCCTGCTGATGATACGGAACTTATAAAGATATTCAGAAGATTTCAGGATTTAACTCAAAAAGAATTTGATGAACAAGTTATTTCCTCCTTAACCGACACCGATTTAAATATTAAAAATAAAACCGGTTATGATGTTTTAAAAGAAATTCAGCGCTATGAAGAAAAAGCCGAAAATACGATAAATAACCTAATATACGCTGATGAAATTAAGAATAAGACGGAAAATTCAAAACCTTACAACAAATATACTAATAATAAGCTGTACAGAAAGGCAAAAGTCCTTTCAAAATACACATTTGATTCTGCATATAGATCAATGAAAAATGATTTGGGACTTTTAAAATTGGATAAGCTTTTCGATAAGTATAAGGGTGCAAATTTGAATAAATATGGTGCATATCCCGCTTATCCAAAAGTTGATTACATGCCGGAATCCGTAATCAATGCAATCAAGGATGCCTTTGTAATTCCGTTAAAAAATGAAATTGAACAAGTCAATGCATATTATGATTTAAGAGAATATTACGAATTATCCGACAAATTAAAACAATTCGCTCATAAACATAACGGCAACTCCGTTCTTACAGAAAAGGAATATACTGAGCTTAATGAAATTTTGGGTAAAATCTGCACCTTATCCTATAATGATGATTCCCAAGCAATAGTCAATGAGGCAGCTCAAAATGCATTAGAAATAGAACCGGGTCAACTCTTTAAGAAATACAGACAGGATATAAGCGCAATAGTGAATATGATTGAGGGATATAAAAAATCAGTATCTTTTAAGACCATAGAGCAGAATATTAATTCAGATAAGTCATTGATTTCAAAACAACAAGAAATGCTGGTTAATACTTATATAAGAACCCGGTATCAAAACAGATTCTATCAAACTCTGAATAATTACAAAAAACATTTGATCGATCATAAAAAAGATTCTGATGGCAATTATCTTTCAGATGTATATTACGACCAACTTATCGAAGAAATTGAAAAATACAACGTATTGACGGAACCGGTTGAACTTTTACAAAGATATATAGAATCTCTGGCAAAAGACTCAAAGCTTAATAAATTTAGTCAAAGCATAGAAAATATGTTAAAAAGGGCGCTGGACTTTGCCAAATTGTGTGATATTCAAAGTACCATAATGGATGCAATTAATTCAGGAGTTGAAACAGACGTTAAAAGGGCATTTGATAATATTAAAATAACTTTGAATAATGGTGCTAATGTACCTATGAGTACCGATAGAATTATTGCCGATTACCTTGTACACAGCTTGGTATTGGATGAAGATGAAACAACTGTCTTATTCCTTTTGGATAAACTGGGCTTAAGTGAAACGTACGTTAATTATGTATGTAATGATTTCGATTACGATGATTTAAAAACAATTATAACAGATGCGGCTGCAGATTTTGCTAATTATAAAAATTACACTACAGTGTTTGATAAAGCATACAAAGAACTTATTAATAAAATTGATAAATGTGAATCCCCCATCAAAAGATTAGACGAGTTTAAGAAAATTATGTCAAAGGCCGCAAAAAAATATTCTATAACAAAAAGTCATGCAAGAATATTTTTAGGTGCTGCGGATTTAAGCAAAGAAGCGCTGAATGAAAATCCGAGTTTGGGCGCTCAAAACGCAATAACAGCAATTTTTAGTGAGGCCGCCAAAGAATTTAATAAATTCGTTGCCGAACATTTGAATGTGTCTAATGACTTGTTCGATACTAATGAAAGCATTATGCACATAGTAAATAATGTTTTGCTAAAAAAGGATTCAAAAGCTTTCAAAAACAGAGAGAGAGTTAATAAAAAATATAATGAATTAATAACTTATCACAATTATTTGTTTGATAGTTTGCAAGCTGTAGAATAATTTGATAAAATCAACTTATGGCTGATTTAATAGAAAAATTGAAAGATATCGGGTTCAATACGTACGAAGCAAAGGTATATGTTTCTTTGTTAAAAAAATACCCCGCGACAGGATATGAAGTTGCGAAATTAGCAAACATACCTCAGTCCAGAGTCTATGACACACTAAAAGTTTTGGAAGATAAAAATATTGTTGCATCAAGTAATACAAAACCCGTTTCCTATATTCCGGTAAAGCCAAAACAAATTCTAAACGGCTATAAAAAGAAAATGGATTCAACAATAAATTATCTGGAAAAACATTTGCCTGAAGTGAAAGATGATTATAATGAACCAATATTAACAGTTAGCGGTAAACAAAATATTCAAAATAAAATTGCAGAAATAATAAAAAATGCCCAAAGAGAAATTTACATAGAAATTTGGTCACAAGAATATAAATTGTTTGAAAAAGATTTGCAGGACGCATATAACCGGAATGTTGAAATTCGTATTGTAGGATATGACAATTTTCAATCTAAATTTGGGCTGGTATTTGAACACGCTTTCGCAAAAGATATCGAAATGTCACTGGGCGGAAGAATGATTATCGTTGCGGCCGATGATTCTGAAGGCATTATAGGAAAAGTATCTTCATATAGAAATACTTCGGCTGATACCAATATTATATGGACACAGAATAAAAGTATCGTATTTATAATAAAAGAATTTATAGTACATGATATGTATTTAATAGATGTTGAAGAAAATCTTGTAGAACAGATGAAATATATCTACGGGCGCGGATTAAAACGACTTAAAGATAAAGTTCTCGGTACAAATGCTACATACATGATTCACTAATAAAAAACTAAATAACCAACATTAAATCATTAAGAATTGTAAATTAGTGCGAACAAGCAAGACCACATAAATTTGTAAAAAAACGAATAAAAAAGCGAAAATTGAAATCCATCAATTCTCGCTTTTGTTTAATTTAGATGCTGGCAACGTGCTATCTTCCCAGGGG
>CAJOOA010000058.1 GCA_905236055.1 Candidatus Gastranaerophilales bacterium
ATATATACCTATACTCCTTAAAAAACGACGATACACATATCCCTAATCAACAGCTATGCACGAGATTCGTTCATAGCTTTTTCTTTTCTTATAATGGCTCGAATGAAAAATTTGCAATGTGAAAAAATAATTTGTAAAAATTTTGTTTACATATCCTTACAAAATAGCAAAAAAAATATTTATGAGTTATAATATATCATTGCTGACTATGGCATAAAATAAATTTAAAGACTTGGAATTTTACAATATAAGTATGTTGTATTAAAGGAGATTATATATGTCAGAAATGACTACGGATGAAACCGTCTCTAAATCGGACTTTATAGGCGGAAAATGGCAGACCGAAATTAACGTAAGAGATTTTATACAGCGAAATTACACACCATACTATGGTGACTCCAGTTTTCTTGCAGGGCCTACTGAGAATACTAAAAAGCTCTGGAAAAAATGCTGTGAACTTTTTGAAAAAGAAAGAAAAAATGGCGGTGTTCTTGATATGGATACCGAAATTATATCTACAATTACTTCACATGGTGCCGGATATATTGATAAAGCTTTGGAAAAAATTGTGGGATTGCAGACCGATAAGCCGCTTAAACGTGCTTTGCAGCCGTTTGGCGGAATTAGAATGGCAGAAACTTCCTGCAAATCTTATGGATATGAAGTAAATCCGCATATAAGCGAAATATTTAATAAATATCGCAAAACACATAACCAAGGCGTTTTTGATGTGTATACTCCTGAGATGCGTGCCGCACGTCATGCCGGAATTTTGACCGGCTTACCTGATGCATACGGAAGAGGAAGAATAATAGGTGATTACAGACGTATTGCTCTTTATGGTATAGACCGGCTTATCGAGGATAAAATTGAACAACATGCTTCTGTACACGGCACGATGACTCCCGAAAAAATTCAATTAAAGGAAGAGTTGGCTGAGCAGATTAGGGCGCTTGAAGAAATGAAAGAGCTCGGGAAAATATACGGATGTGATATTTCAAAACCGGCTCAAAATGCGAGAGAGGCGGTCCAATGGCTTTATTTCGGTTATCTTTCTGCCGTAAAGGAACAAAATGGTGCTGCTATGAGTATCGGCAGAACTTCAACTTTCTTGGATATATTTATTGAACGTGATTTAAAGAAAGGTTTAATAACAGAAGCTGAAGCACAGGAATTAATTGACCATTTTGTAATGAAATTACGTTTGGTTAAGTTTGCAAGGACTCCGGAATATAATTCACTATTTTCCGGCGATCCGACTTGGGTAACAGAATCAATAGGCGGAATCGGTGTTGATAGCAGACCGCTTGTTACAAAGAACTCGTTCAGATATTTGCATACCTTAGAAAATTTAGGCACTGCTCCTGAACCGAATTTGACAGTTTTATGGTCAACAAAATTACCGCAGAACTTTAAAGAATATGCGGCACATATTTCTATTACCACATCGTCAATTCAGTACGAAAATGACGATATGATGCGACAGGTGCATGGTGATGATTATGCAATTGCTTGTTGTGTTTCATCAATGGTAGTAGGAAAAGAAATGCAATTCTTTGGTGCAAGAGCAAATCTTGCAAAATGTCTTTTGTATGCGATTAACGGCGGGGTTGATGAAAAGCTAAAAGAACAGGTGGGGCCGAAATACAGACCGATTACGTCGGAATACCTTGACTACGATGAAGTTATGGAAAGATATGAAAGCATGCTTGACTGGCTTTCTTGGTTGTATGTTAACACTCTTAACGTAATTCATTATATGCACGACAAATATTGTTATGAACGTTCTCAAATGGCACTTCACGACAGAGATGTAAAAAGGTATTTTGCAACCGGTGTCGCCGGGCTTTCAGTCGTAGCGGATTCACTTTCGGCTATTAAATATGCGAAAGTTAAAACGATTCGTGATGAAAACGGCATAGTAACTGACTATGAAGTTGAAGGTGATTATCCGAAATACGGAAATAATGATGACAGAGTAGATTCAATTGCGGTTGATATTGTACATAAATTTATGAATTTAATAAGAACTCATAATACTTACAGAAATTCAATTCCGACGATGTCAATTCTTACAATTACGTCAAATGTTGTTTACGGAAAGAAAACCGGTAATACTCCCGATGGAAGAAAAGCCGGAGTGCCTCTTGCACCAGGTGCTAATCCGATGCACGGACGTGATAAAAACGGTGCGGTTGCATCTTTGGCATCCGTTGCGAAATTGCCTTTCGGTGATGCACAGGACGGAATTTCAAATACATTCTCAATAATTCCTAATGCTTTGGGCAAAGATGAAGTCTTTATGGGTGATATGGATTTGAAAATTGGATTGGATTGTGGTTGCTGCGAGGGTGGAGTAAATTCAAAAGGCGATTATTCAACAGGTTACATGACACCTTTGATTAAGAAGACGGAAAAGAAAACTGCAGAGGAAATCACATATAATAAAATATAAAATTCAAAACGAAAGGTAACAAATATGGCAACGCAACAAGAAGAGAATTTAATTAATTTGCTTGACGGATATGTTGAAAAAGGCGGACACCATCTTAATGTTAATGTTTTCAATAGAGAAACATTGCTTGATGCACAGGCACATCCTGAAAAATACCCGCAGTTAACGGTTAGGGTTTCGGGTTATGCGGTTAATTTCACAAAATTAACTAAAGAACAACAGGATGATGTAATTTCAAGAACTTTCCATGAAAAGGTATAGCCAATATGAATGTTGGCAAAATAGGTGGTTCTAATACCTTTCAAGCCAGAGTAAATATATGTGAAAAAACTCTCATTGATAAATTATCACCAAC
Organism: Candidatus Gastranaerophilales bacterium; assembly: GCA_905236055.1. Taxonomy (GTDB): domain Bacteria; phylum Cyanobacteriota; class Vampirovibrionia; order Gastranaerophilales; family Gastranaerophilaceae; genus CAG-196. The sequence continues at coordinate 2,811 of CAJOOA010000058.1, forward strand.
TGAAAAAGAATTTCAGGAATTTAAAACGCTTGTTAATAAAGCTGTAAAAGTGAATGATAATAGAGAGATATCTCTTTTCCATGGTTGTATTTACGATAAAGATTCTAAAGGGATTGAATACTCAAACTATTTATGTGGGTTATTTTCAAACAAATCTGGTGTTCGTTCCAAGTTGAGTGATATAATTTATAAAATCAGCGAATTTAGAAAAGATTATAATAGTGTACAAGATGAACATGCATTCTCAAATGCAATCATTGGACCGTTGAGAGACTTATATAATATTGCTAAGTAAATTTTTCTTGTGTGTGTGATATAATGAATTTATTAAATGTATTACTTTATTTATAAAATAGAGAGGAAGTTATTATGGCAAAGTATGTATGTTCGGTATGCGGTTTTACTGTAGAAGGTGAAGCCCCTGAAAAATGTCCTGTTTGTGGTGCTGTGAGAGAAGTTTTTACGAAAATGGAAGATGGTGAAAAGAAGTATACAACCGAGCACGTTGTAGGTGTTGCAAAAGATGTCGATCCCGTTGTGTTAGAGGGTTTAAAAGCAAACTTTACCGGTGAATGCACTGAAGTTGGTATGTATCTTGCAATGTCAAGACAAGCTGACAGAGAAGGTTATCCTGAAGTTGCGGAAGCATTCAAAAGATATGCTTTTGAAGAAGCAGACCATGCAGCAAGATTTGCTGAACTTTTGGGTGAAGTTGTTACAAATTCTACTAAAAAGAACCTTGAACTTAGAGCAGAGGCAGAATTTGGTGCTTGCGACGGCAAAATGCAATTAGCAAAACGTGCTAAAGAATTGGGTCTTGATGCCGTTCACGATACGGTTCACGAAATGGCAAAAGACGAAGCTCGTCATGGCAGGGGCTTTGACGGACTTTTGGCAAGGTATTTTGCTTAATATACCTATTGGTAATATAAAAAATTCCGACATCTTCTGGTGTCGGAATTTTTGTTATTGCTTTTTAGTATTATCGGCTTTTGCTTTTACAATATTGCTTGCATCACCGATAGTACTACCTCTTGACCATGCGCTAGCGGTTCTCCTACGTAGTTTGCCTTCAATTTCGTTTTTATTATTATCATCTTGTACATCAAATTCTGATTCAAATTCATGGTTGTTGGCATCATAAAATGATTGATGGGAAAATTCTATTAAATCTTGTTGTCCAACGTATTTCCCCATTTGTGTGTCTTGATTTGATATAACCATATTGCCCACAATTGAAACTTCTGTCATCATTGGATTTATAGCATTGAGATTCAAATATGCTTGTCCGGCATTACGCCACCCGCTTTTTTCATTTCTCTCAAGTGCTCTTTCCGAATTCATGTTTCGTTTTCCATATTTATTTGCGGCATTTTTAATTTCATCTCCAGCTTTTTTGTAACCGTTCATTTTGGTGGAAAGGTCATCGAGAGAATCGTTATAATAGTTCATGGTTTCATAAGAATAATCAAGATCCCCTGTGAGGTCATCTATTAAATCATTATTATCATCGTAGGCACCTTGTACAACTCCAAGTACGTCATAATATTCTGCTAATTCATCCATAGTGGCTCTGGTTTCTTCAGTGAATTCACCATCTTCATCCAATAGAGATTCTGTATCTTCTATCTGTGAAGTTAATTCCTCAATTTGTTCCTGTTGTTCTTCAACTTCTTCCGTTGCAGTTTCCAATTCTATTTCAAGATCTGTAATTTCAGAAGAGACTTCGTCATATTCTTCATCTATTTCGTAAGCAACGCCATCGGCATTATTTAAATTTTTAATCAGATCTTTCGCGTCATCACAAACTTTATCTAAAAGTTTAATTCTTTCTTTACGGTCTGAAGTACCACAATCATTAGCATATGATTGAATCTTTTTGCTCATGTCTCCTGCGCCGCTGATATTTCCTACTGCCATACTGTAACTCCCATATTTTTTCAACATGTATTACGGCATTTTTACTGTAAACTTTAGCTTTTTAATGATATTTGTTACAAAAGTTAACAAAAATTGCAAATATTAGTACAAAGCTTTTATCTACTTAACTTTCTTGACCTTTTGATGAAAATAAGATATTCTGAGGTTAAATAAGAATGGAGGTTTTAATGGAATTTCAGCACAAACCGCTAAGCGGGGTAAATTATACCGATGAAGATATAAAAAATCTTATAAACGAATATAATGTTCAGTTTATTAAGCTTCAATTTGTCGATATTAACGGTCAAGTTAAGAATTTGGCAATTCCGTCAGAGCATATTGACAGAATTTTAAATAATGACGTTATGCTAGATGGCTCGTCAATAAAGGGCTTTAGAAATATTGAAACTTCAGATATGTTCTTCTATCCTGACAAGAACACTTTCCAAATTCTACCGTGGCAGGAAAAGGATGGCAGAAATTCCGCAAGGTTGATTTGTGATATTTATAATGCAGACGGAACGCCGTTCGAAGGATGCCCGAGATGTAATCTGAAACGGCTAATGGCTGAAGCAAAAAAGCTCGGTTTCTCAATGAATATTGGGCCGGAAGCCGAATTTTTCCTTTTTGAAAAAGAGGGGAAAAATATTACGACTAAAACCCATGATAAAGGCGGGTATTATGATATGGGACCTGATGATTTGGGCGAGGCGGTTCGTTCCGATATCGTAAGTACATTGCAGGAAATGGGATTCGATATTGAGGCATCACATCACGAAGTTGCAGACGGTCAGCAGGAAATAGATTTTAAATATTCGGATATCTTAACAACGGCTGATAACGTCGCTACTTTCAGGATTGCCGTAAAAGCAATTGCAGATAAATACGGACTCCACGCAACATTTATGCCGAAACCTGTTTATGGAATTAATGGTTCCGGTATGCATTGCAACATTTCACTTTCAAAAGACGGGAAGAATGCTTTCTATGATGCAAAAGCTGAGTATCAGCTTTCCGATATCGCGAAATATTCGATAGGCGGTATTTTGAAGCATATTAAAAATATAACGGCAATATTGAATCCTACGGTTAACAGTTATAAGAGATTAGTTCCGGGTTATGAAGCGCCTGTTTATATGGCGTGGTCACTTTCAAATAGAAGTGCATTATTAAGAGTGCCTGCAAAACGCGGGTCTTCTACAAGAGTCGAGCTTCGTTCGCCTGACCCGAGCTGTAATCCGTATCTTGCTTTTGCTACCATATTGGCGGCATGTTTAGATGGTGTAAGGAATAAAATTGAACCGCCCAAACAAGTTGATGCTAATATTTACAAACTTTCCGAACGCGACAGAAAGAAACTTAAAATTGAGGCGCTTCCCGGAAGTTTGAAAGAAGCTTTGGATTATATGCGCAGTTCTTTAATTGTTGAAAAAGCTTTGGGTAAACATATTGTTGACGAGTTTGTAACCGCTAAAGAAATCGAGTGGGACAATTTCAGAACATACGTTTCTCAATGGGAAATAGACAAATATCTTGCAAAATACTAATTTGTCTTTTAGTAAAAAATCACTATAATAAAGTTATGAAACGAATTTTAATAGTTTTTATAATATTGTGTTTTGCATTGCCTTCAAATGCTGCGTTCTGGAGTAAAAAACAAAAAATTCCCGAAGTGGAACTTCAGGGAAAAGGTTATGTCGGAACTCTGCCCGATTTGAATTCCAAATTGCAGGTAAAGGAAGAAAAAGTTAAAACTCCGATTTTTGAATCTCAAAAGGGCTTTGATAATCCTAAGGATTTAAAACCTGTTCCAAAGGACAATCCCGCATTTATAGATATTATTACAAAGAAAGATAAGACCTCTGAATATGTTGTTGATGCAAATCAAATAATTTCTATGATGGAAAAGCTTGTAGATTGTATAGAAGATGACGGGAGCGTCCAATTGTTTGTTACACGTGCAAACGTTTTGACAATGAATATTGACTATCTTATAACCAAATATGATAATCAACCCGAAAGCTATTATGAATCTTTTAAAAAAATGCTTGAAGTAAATCGCTATGTGAAATCACTTGCACAGCTCAGGCGAGAGGCGGCAATATACCAAAGGTATCTTGCATATCAATCAACCGGTTCGATTTATAACCCGGAAAACATAAATCAACAACTTCAATATTTATTGGAAGAGTTGAATGGTGCGATTTTGCTGTTAAAACAAGAGGGCTAACTATATTTTTTTTGTGTGATTGTTAGGGTGTGAGAAAGCGGGATTCCGCCTTGGACGGCCGGTCTGTTGACAACAGTGCCGTCTACATACATTACTGTCGAACCGCCCCCGTCAAGGTTCATTGCGTTAACACAGCCAAATTCTTTCATAAGATTTGCAAGTTCCATTAATGTAAGCCCGATTGAAGAGCCCTCTCTTCCGTCGGCTGTCATCATAATCAAGTGATTATCTTTTGTATAACCGATTGCTGTTCTCGGATTTCTGCCGCCTATTGCAGAAAGTTTTTGAGCAGTCATATCAACATAGATCTCCCCGTTTCTTACAAGATAAGGGCCGCCGCTTATTATGTGATTTACACCATCCCATTCCGGATTCATTTTAATATCAAGTTTGAATTTCTTTGCTTTAAGAATAGGATTTAAAACCTTTTCCGGAGCGACTACTACGTAACCGTCTTGAGGTATTTCAAGTGCTCCGTAGGATTCTGCAACAAGCTTTCCGTCGGCTATTGCTATTGCTTTACCGTATTTAGGACAGGGCGGAGCAGTGATTCCCCAATCCGGAGTATAAACGAGTGTATTTGTAGAAAGCATTCTGGGTTGATTGACATTATCAATTTTAATATCTCCTAAATTAGTATTTATTTTTGCTTTTAATTGTACTCTTGCCATTCCGTAGCTGTTATCAAAAATCCCCATTGCCACTCTGTCATAAATTGGGCCTGTATAAATTTTTTTGTTTATCATCAATGTTCCTAGCGGGACCCCGGTTTGCGGTTTAAAATATCCTCCGTTGATTGCTGCGATTGCATTTTCTCTTTGTGCGATTTTTGAGATTTTTGTTTTGGCACTTAATGTATCAGATGCAATTGCCGGAACAACTTCTAAATCTTGATTGACGTCAGTCGAGAGTTCTATTAAATTAATTCTTACCGGCCTGTCGTTGTAATATCTTATCATTTTTATATGTTTAACTCCTTTTTCGACTTCCGTGATTCTCGCTCCGGCATATTTATATCTTATTTCTTTATCAAACTCCAGTTCTTTTTCTTTTTGTTCTTGTATGTAATTGATAGTGGGTGATAAGCCCGTGCATAGTCCGACATCCGTATCATTTGCAAAAATTGTTTGTATTTGAGTCAGCATAAACACTAATAAAATAGCCATAGCCGCCGAGCTCGTTGCGGTTTTTTCAAGTGTTGGTCGCTGTAATGTTAATGTCGTATCCATTTTGCTCACCTGAGGTTAAGTAACGGATACCTTTTTGTTTAAAGAGTGGTGTGGGGAATAACACTCATCAAGGGTAACTGCATTCTCTTAAAATTTTTGTCCTTTATAAATGTATATTACGCTCTACTAATATTATAGCATACACTTAATATTTGCGCAAGTGCATAATGATAATGCTTTTGGGCTATTTTTATAATGTTATATTTACACTTATTCTTGAAAGCCGTTATTGGCAAGCTTTCTGAAATTTACATTTAGTGCATAAGACATTATCAAACAAACAGAAACAGATGAAACGAATAATCCGAACCAAAATCCAAGTAAATTAAGATTAAATTTAAAGGCAAGAATGCAACCCAACGGAAAAGAGATAAACCAATATGCAATTATATTTGAGAGCATAACGATTTTTGTCTGTTTAAGTCCCTTAAATATACCGGAAAGTGAAACTTGAATACCGTCAAATATTTGGAAAAAGCATAGAACATAAACAATTGGCATACATACCTTTATCAGTTCCGGATCAGTTGTAAACAAACCGGTTATGAAGCTTGGGAACAATCCCAAAAGGGTGGCGGATATTGCCATAACTCCAACAGAAATAGTTATACAAGTATATGCATATTTCTTTAATGTGGTAAAATCTTTGGCGCCATTAGCGAAGCCAACCTTGACGGCAGCGGCATTTGATATCGCGAGCGGAATCATAAATGCAACACTTGTGAGAGTACATATAAGATTATGAGCTGCGGCGTATATTCCTGCTACTCTTCCCATTATTACAGCAATTATATTAAATCCTGTAAATTCTATCATAATAGCAAGAGAGGCAGGGAGGCCTACTTTTACCAAATCTTTATAGTACTTTCTGTCGCTATAATACTGTGTTTTTATTTTTATAAAGCAATATACCAAGAGAACAATACCCATGAAATATCTTACGAGGAGACTGGATATTGCAAGACCGATGGCTCCCATTTCGGGTATCACTCCGCATCCGAAAACTAAGAGTATATTTAATCCAAAGTTCAAAAATACGCAGAATATCGTTAATAAGTTAGGAAACACTACAATTTCAAAAGCTTGCAGATATTCTTTCATTGCGCAGTGCAAATATCCGCCAAAAACTGCGAAGCCGGTTATGAAGAAATAATCCTTAACTATTTTTGCCAAATCCGGCGAATATCCTATTTTATCTATAAAAGGGATACAGGCAAATATCAGCATGGAACCTATTATTGATAATACAATTGTTGATTTCATTACAGGGGCAAAATATTTTTCAATATTTTTTCCCTCGCCTCTGTAGTTTGAGAGTATTGCTGAAGATGTTGTCAGAATGCCTATTCCAAGCATCAAAATGCAATTGGTAATAGCAGTTGCAATGCTTATTGCTGCGAGCGTATCTGTAGAATGCCTTCCTGCAACAACTACATCTCCGACACCGATCATTATAAAGCCCAAATTGCCCATGATAATCGGACCGGCCATTTTAAGTAAATTTTTTGCACAATTTCGGTAGTCTTTTAACATAATATAATTATCTCTTAAAAAAAATTTTCTGTGAATTATCAATGTGATATAATTTCTGTATGGCGACGGATAAAATAATAATTAAAGGGGCGAGGGAACACAATTTACAGAATGTGTCTTTGGAAATTCCAAAGAACAAATTAGTTGTGTTTACAGGTGTTTCCGGTTCCGGCAAAAGTTCGCTTGCATTTGATACGATTTTTGCGGAAGGTCAAAGACGTTATATAGAAAGTCTTTCAACTTATGCTCGTCAATTTTTGGGACAAATGGATAAACCGGACGTTGATTATATTGACGGACTTACCCCTGCAATTTCTATTGACCAAAAATCTACCAGTAATAACCCTCGTTCAACAGTCGGTACGGTTACTGAGATATACGATTACTTACGGCTTTTGTACGCAAGAGTCGGAACGCCTTACTGCCCAAATTGCGGGAAGCCGATAAAGCCACAGACGATAGACGAAATCGTGGATAGCATCTTGAATTTGCCACAAGGTACAAAAATTCAGATTCTTGCTCCGCTTGTTAAAGGTAAAAAAGGCGAATATCAATCACTTTTCGAAGAACTAAAGCAGGAGGGTTTTGTTCGTGTGAAAGTTGACGGAAAGATTTATAACCTTGACGAAGACGAAATTTCTCTCGCCAAGACAAAAACTCACAATATTTCCGTTGTTGTAGACAGAGTTGTCGTAAAACCTGAAGCTCGTTCAAGAATTGCGGACAGTGTGCAAATTGCACTTAAAAAAGCCGACGGAGTTACGAATATTGACAAACTCGATGGTGAAGAAATTATATACAGCGAAAAACTTGCCTGTCCCGATTGTAATTTAAGTTTTGAAGAATTATCACCACGCATTTTTTCATTTAATGCACCTTATGGTGCATGTGATAAATGTGGCGGTCTTGGTGTGGATTTTAGGATTGATCCTGATTTGGTTATACCTGACAAGAATAAATCTGTTAACGATGGGGCCATTTACCCCTGGAGCAGATCCTCAACATCATATTATGAGGACGTTTTGAAGGCAGTTAAAGATTGCTATAATATAGATTATGATGTTCCCTTTAAAGATTTACCCCAAGAACATCAGGATATAATTCTTTATGGTTCGGAAGAACGGATTCCGATGCGAATAAGAGAATTTGGAAGCCACAGATACAGAAACACTTTGCAAAAATTTATCGGAGTAATTCCTTTCTTAATGAAACATTACAATGTAGAAAGCGAATATTGGAAAGCCGAAATTGAGAAATATATGGTAACAACCCCCTGCGAAAAATGTGGCGGAGCGCGGCTTAAACCCTTTCCACTTGCCGTTAAAGTCGGGGGCAAGAACATTCACGAATTCTGTACAATGTCGATAGACAAAGAGTACGAATTTATAACGGATTTGTATTTAACTCTGACCGATTTCCAAATGAAAATCGGAAAACAAATACTTGATGAAATACGTTCAAGGTTAAAATTTTTGATTGATGTGGGCTTGAGCTATCTTGATTTGGCAAGGATGGCAGGAACACTATCGGGCGGAGAAGCACAGAGAATCCGTCTTGCGACTCAAATCGGGAGCGGACTTTCCGGTGTTCTTTATGTTCTTGATGAACCATCTATCGGATTGCACCAAAGAGATAATGAAAAGTTAATAAAAACTCTTTTGAAACTTCGTAATATGGGGAATTCCCTTATTGTTGTTGAGCACGATGAGGAAACCATCAGGAATGCTGATTATATCGTGGATATTGGACCTAAAGCCGGAGTAAACGGGGGACAAATAGTTGCACAAGGAGAAGGAATAAACGATATTATCAATGTTTCTGAATCAATAACAGGTAAATATTTGAGCGGTGAGTATTCAATTCCTTTGCCAGGCAAGACAAGAGAAGGAAACGGGCAATTTTTACAAATCAGAAATGCGTTTAAAAATAATCTAAAAAACATAGATTTGGATATACCGTTGGGCAAAATCATTGTTCTGACGGGCGTTTCAGGTTCTGGTAAATCTACTCTTATGCAAGATTTAATTTATGAGTATGCAATTCATAAATTACGCAAGAATAAACCAAAGCCACAGGGAGTAGAGGAAATTTCCGGATTTGAATATCTTGATAAAATTATTGATATTGACCAATCTCCGATAGGAAGAACCCCGAGGTCAAACCCCGCAACTTATACGGATGTATTTACACCGATTCGTGAGCTTTATGCAAAGACAAACGAAGCAAAAATGAGAGGATACAAGCCCGGAAGGTTCAGCTTTAACGTGAAAGGTGGTAGGTGTGAGGCATGTGCAGGCGATGGTGTTCTTAAAATAGAAATGAATTTCTTGTCTGACGTTTATGTAAAATGCGATGTTTGTAAAGGTCAAAGATACAATAACGAAACGCTCGAAGTTAAATACAAGGGCAAATCTATTTCGGATGTACTTAACATGAGTGTAAAAGAGGCATATGAATTCTTTGAAAATATTCCGCAAATTTCAAATAAACTTAAAACATTGGTTGATGTGGGCTTGGATTATATTAAACTCGGGCAGAGTGCAACAACTCTTTCTGGTGGCGAAGCTCAAAGGATTAAACTTGCTGCAGAATTGAATAAGCGTGCTACAGGAAAAACTTTGTATTTGCTTGATGAACCTTCTGTCGGACTTCACTGGCATGATTTGGATAAATTGATTAAGATTATTCAACAACTTGCGGATAATGGGAATACGATTTTAATTATTGAACACAATATGGATTTAATAAAAATTGCAGACTATATAATCGATTTAGGGCCGGAGGGCGGTGATGCCGGAGGAGAAATTGTTGCCTGCGGAACTCCGGAAGAAATTGCAAAAAACCCAAAATCATATACGGGCAAGTACCTTAGAGAATATTTAACATAATTTCAACATGAAAAAATATCCTTTAAAATACTTAATTTAAACGAAAAAATAACTCTTGACATAAATATTTAAATCTATTACAATTTAGTTATATTGATAAACAGAATACTACAGAGAGCGAAAGGAATTATATGATGAAAAAAGCTGGGTTTACTCTTGCAGAAGTTTTGATAACCTTAACGATTATCGGTGTAGTAGCGATGATGACGTTGCCGGCACTTATGACAAACGTTCAGGAACAACAAGCAGTAACGGGATTGAAAAAAGGTGTAAATACATTAACGGAAATTGCGCAAATGAGTAGCGCAATTGGTGGATTCGATTATACAAGTTTAAGAGCGGAGCCGGCTTTTAATGATATGGAAGCAGCTGCTAATTC
>CAJOOA010000059.1 GCA_905236055.1 Candidatus Gastranaerophilales bacterium
AGAAAAGCTAAAATCAATTGAACGCAAGGACCCTGACGAAATCGCCGGAGTAAAAAGAGGTGAACCAAAAACATTTTCAGAAATGGTACAAGGCGGAGTTAATCCAAGTTTTGAATATGAAAATAAGAATAGTGGTAATTGTCAATGCTGCGTCGGAGCTGCTGAAATGCGTAGAAGGGGATATGATGTATCAGCGGTAAATCGAAACGAAAGCCCTATGGCGGAAGAATTGGCAAATGACGGTTTTGGTCTGTGGCTAGACCCAAAAACTGGAAATAGATGCGAACCGTATGAAATTGATGCGAACAAAGAAAACTGTTATGAATATTTAGACAAAACAGTAAAAGATGGTGAAAGATATGCTTTTGCTTATTATGCTCCTGAAGACAACATAATAGATTCAACCACTGAAAATGGGAAATTATCAGGACATGTAGTCACTATAGACAGATGTGAAAACGGAGAGTTAAGGTATTACGATCCTCAAATGGGGGAAATTCATATAGGCGAAGATGCAAAAGCATATATTAACAGTTGGACTGCTCCGCCGGTTGAACTTTCTGCTAATTCACAAGCTATGAGAATAGATGATAAAAAAATTAATCCTTATTATCGAAACGGTATATTTGCTCCTCGGAGGTAGGAAAATATTTTGGGGTCTCATATATCCAAAATTTTGAGAGTTCTTTCCCTGTTGCATGATGTGCAACTCCATTGCTGTATATTATTGCCATTGGTGCATCGACAAATTCTCTGTCGCTTGCATATTTTTTATTAAATGTTCCGAGGAACCTTACAACATAAATATTACAATTATCTATATCCGCTGCATGATATAATATTTTTCTTGAATTTTTATCGGTATGTTCGTAAGCGTATTTAATTACTGCAGGCGGTATGTCAGGTGCAGGTGTATAATCCATGTATTCCCCTCCAATTTAGTAAATACACTGATATTTTATTATATTTGGCGGTGTTTTGTCAAATTATATTTGGAAAATATATTAAAAGGTTAACAATTCAAAATAAAGGAGGTAAAAATGCGATTTAAGAATTACAGGAATTCATACACAAACGATAACAGAATATATTCAAAAAATGAAATGCTTGACATGTCTGTACGGGAATTAAAAGACAGAGCGGATGAATTTGTAGCCCAGTATAAAGTGCTGGGCTTGCCGAATGAAAGCGAACTGAAAAGTTCGTCGAACGTGATTTGGATAGAAGAATACACAAGAGATGACGGAACAAAGGTAAAAGGCCATTGGCGAAGCAAACCCGAGGAAGACACATTTGCTAACGATGGAACTATTACTGGCGGCGCTGCAAAAATTGACAGAGAAAAAGAGCCTAAAAATATTGAATATTTGCCCAAAAATAATGATGAATTTTTTGAAAAAGAGCGTAACCATCCCCAAAGTTGGTTGATGCGAAAAAATGCGGAGAAAAATGTAAATAATCCTGATGCAAAATTGTTTATGGATATTGCATTAGTTAATCCTAAAAAAGTACCATCAACACAAGATTATCAATTTGTAAGTTCTAAAAATACAAAAGCATTGAATGAAAAATATAATTTAACAGGGAATAAAGAAATTCCGAGCAATTATGACGGATTTGAATTCAGTGCAGATTCACCGACTGCAAAAGCGCTAAATAACTCCGAAGAATTAAAAAATGAAATATTTAATGAAACAAAAAATTACAACCCCAAAACCGGAACTTTCAAGAGTGATAAGCTGGAAATAGAATTTAAAAATGATAAGAATTTACAATATTCATTTGGGCATATGACAGTTTTAAATCCGAAAATTGAAGATGGTTGCGTTACGGGAATTGGATATGATAAGTATGATTTTGATGCAATGTATGGTAAAAATTTTAAAAATGTTTCAAAGGAAACAAAAAATTTGAACAATGCTGCATATGCGCTACAATCATCGGGACATTTAAAAAATTATTATATATTAGTACCTTTAAAAGTAAAGATATGACTTATACGTAATACTTGAATAAAGTATAATACCTTATTTTAAGTATTGATAATATAACCACTCTATACCTTCTCCTGTTAATTTTAATATATATATTAATGTACAGAATGCTAAAATAATTGAAAAATAACTGCCTAAAACCCAAAAAATATGGTATATTTTGTTATTTAACAAATATTTATTGTTAGTTATAAAAATTTTTTTAAAGAATGTTTTAATTAAAAATTGTGAACTAAATAGTAAAAATACTCCAAATCCCAAAAACATAAATGCAAAAAAATGTGACAACTCAAATGCTAATGAATACTCAATAATATAATCTGCATTCGGATTTTCATTATGAAAATAGAAAGTACCTATAATTGCCAAAATTTCACTAATAAACAAACCAAGTACAGCAATGTGAGATACGCAAAAATGCTTAAATTTTACTAATTTATTATACAATAAATATTTTTTAATATATTCTCCAAGCATATGTAATATTTTAAAACTATAATCTTGCGCTGTCAATTTATATTTGGAAAATATATTAAAGTTATCAATATTTAAGAGGGCAAACATGCGATTTAAAAATTACAGGAATTCATACACAAACGATAACAGAATATATTCAAAGAATGAAATGCTTGATATGACAGTTCGGGAAATTAAAGACCGGGCGGATGAATTTATAGCCCAGCATAAGGTGCTGGGCTTGCCAAGCGAAGAAGAATTGAAAAGCTCATCAAATGTAATTTGGATAGAAGAATACACAAGAGATGACGGAACAAAGGTAAAAGGCCATAGGCGAAGCAAACCAAACGGCGGAACTACAAGCAATGAAAACGCAAAATCTAATGAAGAACATGATATTAATAACACGAAAGATGTAAAAAAAATGAATAAAACTAATGTAAATGATGAAACAAAATATACAAAACCCGTTGAAGGAAAGATAACGAGTGATTTCGGGTACAGAGTTGCACCCACAAAAGGCGCAAGTACGGGTCATTCGGGCATTGATATCGGGGTTTTTGAGGGAACTCCGATTAAATCAATTGCAGACGGGACTGTAATTGCGGCGAATGGTGGTATGCGAGGTTACGGGAATGGGGTCTTTGTTGACCACGGAATAATTAACGGAAAACATGTAGTAAGTGAATATGGACATTTGAGCGCATTTGAGGTGAAAGTTGGGGATAAAGTAAAACAAGGGCAAGTAATAGCAAAATCGGGAAATACCGGTATTTCAACCGGTCCGCATTTGCATTTGACTATCAGAGAAAATGGTATTCCGGTTGATCCAAGATTTTATATAAATATTTAATCGGGAATATCCCGAGAAAGGAACTTTATGAACGAAAATTCAGCTATACAGGAAAAACAATGTGAAAATGCAGATATGAAAGCGCCGGTTCAATCCGATAACGCTTCTGAAAATGAGCAAATTCACAAAAACGAAGTCGTTGATTCGAAACTTTTCGAAGGACAATCTGAGAAATCAGACCCTAAGGAAAATTTAATTCTCGGCAAATTTAAAACAGTGGATGATTTATCAAAAGCTTATGTTGAGCTTCAAAAACATCAGGGAAAAAGTTCCGAAGAATTAGGCACTTTGAGAAAAGAGCTTTCAAATTTTGAGGAACTTAAAAATGCGACCAATTATGTTCAGGCATATCAGGAGTCAATAATTCCAGTTATTAGGCGAGATAAAGAGCTTTATCCCGAATATTTTGAAAACTCTGTTTTCAAAGAAATGTATTCCGAAGCGCTTATGGCACATGGCGATAATCTGGACACAGACCGCATGATTAATCTTCTGGAAACTTACGTTCAGGAAAGAATAAAAGCATATGATAAACAAAAAACTGCAGAAGTTGAAAATCAACAGATTTTGGATAATATGTCTTACTCAAAAAATCCTAAAAATTCGATTTCCGACCCCAAAAAATCGCTGAATGAAATGTCTGAGGATGAATTTAGAGAATCAATAAGAAAACTAATTTAAGGGTGGTTTTACTATATTTACCCTCTATTTAAAAAGAAAGGAAAATTAAAATGACAACAACTAAACAAAGAATTATTAGTGCTTTTTCGGAAGCATTTAATAAGTATTTTTATGATGAATTGGTAATTGGCAAATTGGCTCATCACGAATTGAAAGATCACGTACGCAAAGGCGATGAAGTTGATATTACAATGCCAGGGATTGTTCAATTATTCGACTATGATGGTGGCAACTTGCCGACAGCAGAAGCTGCAACAGTTTCTTCCTGCAAAGTAAAAATTGACAGAGGAAAAGCGTTTCACTTTGAATTATCAGAAATGGAAGAAGCAATGTTAAGACAGGCAAATGATACAGAAGATGTTGTAAACATCGCAAAAGATTATACTGATGATGCAATTAAACAATTTGCCGCAGCAGTTGATGCGTCTTATGCAAACCTTTACACAAGGGCAGGACACTACCTTGATAACAGCGGCAGCGCAATTGAATTAACAGCTACTACGGCTAAAGACATTTTTGCTTACATGCAAGCAAAATTCCAACGTGGAGATGGCAAAGGTCATACGAATTGGATTGACGGTTCTATGTTATGTGTTATTCCGCCGGAATACCAATTCTTCCTGGGCAAATTAGACGAACTTAAATATACTGAAAAAGGTGCTGAAGAAATCAGAAAGGGTTATATAGGTACTCTTTGCGGTTGGGATATTCTCGTTTCTAACAATATTGCTCAGCCGGAAACGGGTGTATTCTATCCGTTATTTGGTGTTAGAGGTAAAACTCTTGCAGGAGGTATTTCTTCCGACTTAAATACAACTTTCTACACTCCTGAAAAGAACTTCAATACTTGTTATAAAGGTTACGGTTTATATGGTGTAGGTGCTCCTCGTGCTGACTTGTTGGGAACTGTCAAAGTTTCTGCATCTTTATCAGTCGGTTCATAGTTAATTAAGAAAGGAAAAATAAAATGACAAGAGATAGTATTAATGTACAATATCCGGCGCTTGATACTACGGAATCCGTAGCGAGTGCTTCAATTACCAAACAGTCCGTTACGGTTGCTAACGGTATAACTGTCGCTAATGTATTTTCAAACAAAAATAACTCATTGGTTATAATTGTTGATAATACATCGAATGCTTCCTCTGCTTTAACAATAAAGGCAGGTAACAAGTATCCGAATGCAATGCTCGGTAATTCAACTATTACTTTGGCGCAAAATGTATCAGCAATTCAGATACAAGATTTATCACGGTTTGAAAAAACAGACGGTTCTATTGATATTGATTTTGCTACCGGATTTACCGGTACAATTTTTGCGGTTGCAAAATGGGCAGGAGTAAGGCCTGTTGTTTCATAATGCAAATTATATGGCGGGTGTTTATTCACCCGCTGTATTTTTAAAGGAGTTGATATGTATAAAATAACTTATTTACCTACAGGGCACATATTTGTTATCCCTGAAGAAGAAGCCAAATCGTTAAAAGAAAAATACCCTGATGAATACAAAATATTAGAAAAGAACGGAAAAAAATACAGAGATAAAATTGTTTCCAAACAAAAATCCTCAGATAACGGTTCAATATATTCAAAGGTCGTAGAGGATTAGTAATTAAGCAAAAATGCAACTTGGAATAATGAAGCGGATGCGTTTAAACATGCATATATGCAAGCTTGTCTTTCTATTGAAAAGGGTGATTTATTTTCTACTGCTGTTGGTTATTATCATGAACTTGAGGGCAAAGAAACTATTCTTGGTAAACGCAACATGGATTTGTGGAACAACAAAATTGGACGGGAAGTTGTTCAAGATATGAAACGGGATTACGGTGACATGTGGAAATATATGTCTGAAGAAATGAAAAAAGATTTAGCCGCAGAAAAAATAGTTCAGCTTATGTGTGAGGGTGAATTGATTACGCATCCCTCAGACCCCAGAAGATTTTGGAATATGGATTTGGAGCGAATAAGAGAAAAAGACAAAGTATTTTACAAAGGAGAATATGATGCTCTTGACGAAAAATCTCAGGAAACATTTCTTAAGCAGTATTCAAGGCAGCTGGTAGATAATGATTGGAAAATACAGGATAAATCAGAGTTGGATAAACAGGTCAAATCCGGAAATTTAATTTATGTTGAGGATTACACAAAAGCAGACGGGACAAAAGTCCACGGTTACTACAGAAAAAAACATCGAAATTGAATTCAGTACAATAATATTCAAAATTGAAAAAGGAGGTCTTATGACATTAACATTATTGGATTTATATAATACGGCAGCATCTCAGGAATGGGCAATGTATGATAATGATGCCGCAACAACTTCCGAAATGGAAGATTCGCTTGTGCTTGCTTTGAATAAAGCAATCCACGAAATCTATTCTTCACATGATTTCCCGTTTAGAGAACGCACTCACGTTATTATAACAATACCAAAAGTCGACGCTTATGATATGCCGACAGGTATGATAAAACGTGATAAAAACGGTGATCACATTGTGAAGTACAATTCTTCAACCTTGCTGCTTATAGAAAATCCTTCCGAATTAATAAGTCAATATGGAATCCCGAAAGGATTTTATGTGCGTAATGATCAACTTGTACTTTATCCGACACCTGCTGTAAAAGGGCTTGTTACGATTGATTATTACACGCTTGTTATAGGCGAAAGTGCAAGCGGAGAAGAAATATATTCTCTCAAAAATGCGAATGATGTTTTAACTGTTCCGGCTTATTTGGAAGAACTTATCAAGGAAGCAATTATTACAAGAACGATGCTAAATTCTATCGCTTCCGAAACTGACGAAAATTATTCTGCCTATAAAAAACAAGCAGATAAAGCATATAAATTATTAGTAAAGTATTCCAAGGGGGTGATGGCTGAAAAATATATCAGATTTTAA
This sequence comes from Candidatus Gastranaerophilales bacterium, assembly GCA_905236055.1. Lineage (GTDB taxonomy): Bacteria > Cyanobacteriota > Vampirovibrionia > Gastranaerophilales > Gastranaerophilaceae > CAG-196. Next base: position 6,888 of record CAJOOA010000059.1, read on the forward strand.
AGAAATAAAGGTCTTGATATGGTCATATAAATAGCAAAATAAAAAGCCCTCGAAAAGAGGGCTGAAACTTTTGTAAGATGTAAGATGTAAGATAGTTTATATAAGAGATAGTGTGTTTAATTTATGCAA
>CAJOOA010000060.1 GCA_905236055.1 Candidatus Gastranaerophilales bacterium
GGAAAAGTTTCTTATTCCGATAAGATGAAAGAATTTGCGGAATTTATTAAAGATGACCCCGAAACGATGAAAAAAACCATGGATATGTTTATTTACACCAAAAGATATTATCCGACAAATTCAAATTCACCATGTAATTTATCGGAGGCATTAAAATATGCACAAATGATGAAAGCAAACCCAAAAGCCGTAACCGAAATTTTGGAAGAATATCCTGATGCAGCACCGGAACTTTTAGAAGTTTTGGTTAAAAACTATGACAATCCGCATTTGCTTGAAGATTTTAAAATATACAATTCTGTATTTAATAATTTTAAAATTCGTTATTACGAAAATTCAAACGAGTGGCACAGAACTCACTGGACTTCTGTTCCTGTTAGCGAAACCGTTTTAAATGACTTGGATAAATTTTTAAAAAGCGGATTTTTAGCAAGGTTAAATAACATTCTTCTCGAAAAAGAAAATGATTCTACTATTCGTCACCTGTACAAGCAAGAAATATTAGCAGATTTATACCTCTACTACAGAGGTCCCGCATACGATAAAAAGTATGAATACAATTTACATGACTGGCTCATAAATAAAACAGAGGATTATAATCTATCTTATGAAAAAACAGGTGACAAAGCTTATTTACGTACTATACTAAAAACTGACCCTGAGTTGTTTTTACGACTTGTAAAAGACAATATTTTATACATATACAACAATAGAGATACCGAACGTATTGCATTGCTCTACAAAAACAATCCAAATACAGAGATTACCTGGGAGATGATTCACAAATATCTCTCCATGGATAAAGAAGTTACAGAAGCATTTTTCAAATAATTATTTGTTAAAACCTGCTCTCTTGTGCTACAATTAAGCAAGAGAGGTAAATGTTATGTCAATCAGAAAAGTATTGAAGTATGGAGAAGAATCTTTAAGGCAACCTTCAAAAGAGGTGCATAAAGTTTCTCAAAAAATAAAAAATCTTGTTGAAGATTTACTCGACACAATGTACAAAGAAAACGGTGTCGGACTTGCTGCTCCTCAGATAGGTGAAAACCTCAGAGTTTTTGTTATTGATGTTTCAACTAACAACGAGCCCTTGAACCCAAAGGTTTTTATTAACCCCAAAATAATCAAAAAATCCGGTGCGTGCATAAGCCACGAAGGATGTCTTAGCTTTCCTGAGGCCTTTACAGACGTTAAGCGTTACTCAAATGTTATGATTAAAGCACTTGATACCAATGGACGCTCTTTTGTCATGGAAGCAAAAGACGGCACTTTGCTTGCCAGAGCGATTCAACACGAATTTGACCACCTCGACGGGATACTTTTTATTGACCATTCAATTAACCGCTTTGAAGCCGATGAAGAATTAAAGAAAAATAACTTACCTCCGGTACAAGTAGATAAATTACTTGATGAACCGGAACTTACCGAAGCTGTTAATGAATTAAAAGAAAAAGAACTGCAAAACAAAAAAGCTTAGACATAATATATTAATTTTCTGTCGCCAACAGTACTAAATCCTTGTTTTTCCCAGAAAGGCAGTGCTTCTATTTCAGAAAATACGGCAATTGATTTTTGCGGGTATAAATCTTTTAGTGCATCTACCATTCCCGTGCCTATTTCCGAATAATTACTCAATCCGGAACGATTTGATGCCTGATATGGCTTCCTTGTTATCATAAACATAATTTGATTATAAAAACCAGGAATATCTTCTTTGTTTTCGACAAACTCCGTTATTCCTAACACATCATCTGTATTTATTATGTCATAATTCTTTTGAGGAGTTGTCAGCGCATAAACACTATTGCTTTTTACGGCAGGCCAATTCCAGGTATTGTTTGTCCAAAGCTTTAATAAATAAGATCCGAGTGTTTGAAAATCACTTAGTCCGCATATTTGCTTCATGGATTCATAATCTTCGGGATTCTTCTTATCAAACTTGATTAAATCTGCAGCAAACGGTTTATAAGTTCTTGTAGCAGGATTATATCTTAACACCGACGTTTTCATTGCAAGAGCGGCAGAAAATGACGGGCTATAATTATTGTTGCTGTTTAAAACATCGACTTTAATCATGGGATGTACACATATTCCTTGTTTTAGGAGTTTAACACACATACGGAAGTTTTTCAACCTATACAATTGATGTTTATTAACATATTAAACATTGTAAAGATTTACAAAACATGCCTTTAAAACCTATACACAAAGTTATATAATAATGATACATGATGTATATTGTTAAAAATCTGAAGGACTATGATTTGTCCCACAAGCAAAAGGTTTTTGCAGGCTATATTAAGGATAATATCGACTCTTTCGTATGTTATGAGAAAATTACCAACCGTACAGCTATGCGTAATTATTTTGCTCCGGGCAATGATTATGAAATTTACACCACGGCTATCGCAGATCCGGCTATGTTGACCAGAATGGCGATTGCCGGATAGTTTGTTATTCATTTTTTATTTTTCTTATGATATTCTGATTGGGAAAGATATCATGAAGAATTTATTTTTATTACTTACATTTGTATTTTTAGCAGTAGGAATCGCTTGCGCAAAATCTGAGAAGATTAATATGCCTACAATAAAGTTTAACGGAGAAACTTTTACTTTATACTACAGTGCTAAAAGTTCAGAAACAGGCGGCTTTATGAACGAATACTACAAAGCCAACCAAACTTATGCAAGTTGGACTGAACTGATTGGAGTGCATCACTATCCTACTTCCTTTTATCCCATAGAACATGCAAAAGAATTCGCAAATTATTTAAATGGAAATGGAATAGTTGCTAACCTTGAGATTGATGAAGAAAATAATTCAGCTTTACTCTATTTTGTAATCGCAGACAAACACAAACTTCCGATAATAATTGAGTTTAACGTCTTTAAATATGTTAAAAATCCTGTTTGCGGAACGACCGGATTGCAATTCGCGAACAGATACAGGTTAAACAGTCCTCTCGAAGTGGAAAAAGCTCAAAAAAATATCGTAAAAAACGGTTTAAAATATATTAAAAAAATCAGTAAACTTGACGTTCCAAATGTTATAACCATAGACATAGATAATGGTAAATACATTTTAAAAGAGGGCTGTCAAAATAATCTGGAAAATCTCAATTAAGTTTACTTGTTAATCTGCCATGTTTTGTATATTCTTATACATGACTTGGTAAACATGGAGAGAAAATGAGGAAAAACATAATTATAATTATAGGAATAATTGCAGCGTTAATTCTCGGGAGGATGCTGATTTCCTACACTAATAAAATCAGAACCGGTGCTCAAAGAAAGGCGGCGGCTATACCTGCAGTTACAGTTGCAGTTGTTGCATCAGATAATGTTCAAAGACAATTTGAAACAACAGCAAGAGTAGTCGCAAAGTACAGGGTTGATGTTCTTGCAAGAATAAGCGGATACCTCACCAAAAGTTATTTTAAAGAAGGCGACTACGTAAAAGCAGGTCAGATTTTATTTGAAATCGAACCTCAAGAGTACAAATATGCTGCAGATAAGGCAAGAGCAAATTATGAAAATGTTCAAGCACAAGCAGATTATTATCAAAAACAACTTTTGAGGTATGAAGAACTTGTACGTCAAGATTATGTCGCAAAATCAGATTACGACAATGTTTTGGCGCAGAAAAATGCTTATGTGGCACAAGCAGATAGTGCACTGAGTGCCTATCGCGATGCGCAAAGGAACTTCGCTTACACAAAAGTGAAAGCTCCGGTTGACGGAAGAATCGGTATCATAGATGTGACTGTTGGAAACTACGTTACAACCGCAAGCGGACCGCTCACAACAATTAACAGCACAAATCCGATGTACGTAACATTCCCGCTAGACTCAAAAGATTTTGCTGAACTGGTTAAAGTCGACGGAAGCCCTAATGTTTTAAGAGATGTTGAATACATTTTTAGCTCCGGTGAAAAATATACTCTCAAAGGAATACAAGATTTCCATGACAATGAAATTGACGAAAGCACAGGAACGATAACACTCAGAGCGACTTTCGATAATCCGGACGGGAAACTAATTCAGGGTGATTTTGGTCGTATAATCATTTACTCAAAAAATAAAGATAATCTTCCGATTGTTCCGCAAAGTGCAACTATGGAAAATCAAGAGGGTTTATATGTTTATATCCTTGATTCAGATAATCTTCCAAGAATGACTTACATCAAAACAATGGGAACATCAGGAAACAATTGGATTGTCTCTGAAGGCGTAAATATAGGCGACAGAATTGTTACAACAGGTCTTCAGAAAGTTATTCCTGGTTCAAAGGTAAAAATAGTTGAGACATCGTTGGATGATAGTAAAACAGCTAAACAACCAAATATATTTAAAAGAATATTTAATAAAATTAAAAAAATTTTCATAAAGGATAAAAATGGCAGGTAATTTATTCATACGCAGACCGAAATTTGCAATCGTAATATCGTTGGCAATAATTTTAGCGGGTATTATATCTCTTACAACACTGCCTTTGGAAGAATATCCGTCTATAACTCCTCCGCAAGTTATCGTAAATGCCACATACAGCGGAGCTAGTGCCGATGTTATATCTTCAACTATAGCAGCACCTGTTGAGTTGCAGCTGAACGGTATTGAAGATATGCTTTATATGACCTCCGAATCAGATAACGGGTCATATAAGTTAACAGTATATTTTGAAGTCGGTTCCGATCCGGATATGAACTTGGTCAATGTCCAAAACCAGCTCCAATTAGTAACTCCTCGACTGCCGGAAGAAGTCAGAAGATACGGACTTACAGTCAGAAAATCCACCGGTGGCGGAGGATGCGTATTCATAGCGTTGACTTCTCCAAATGAAACTTATGACGCGTTATATCTTGCAAACTATGCATCTATGTACATAAAAGACGAACTTGCCAGAACAAAAGGTTGCGCAAGAGTAAATGTATTTGGTGCAGGCGATTATTCAATGAGAATATGGTTAAAACCGGATAAAATGGCAAGTATGGGTGTATCCTCAACAGATGTTAGCAATGCAGTGTCGGCACAAAACGTACAAACCCCTGCAGGTAATATCGGTGTAGAGCCAATGGACACTCCCCAAATGATGAAATTCACGTTAAGGACAAAGGGGCGGCTTAAAACTGTTGAAGAATTTGAAAATATTATAGTTAAATCCAATCCAAACGGCTCGAATGTCAAAATTAAAGATATTGCAAGAGTAGAACTTGGGGCTGAAAGTTATTCATCGCGCTCACTACTTGCCGGAAAAGATTCCGCAATGATTGCCGTAACACAGCTTCCAGAAGCAAATACTATTGATTTGGTTAACAGAATTAATGCCAAAATGGCGAAATTAAGTAAAAAATTCCCAAATGACATGGAATATAAGGTGCAGTATGATGTAACCGAGTATGTAAGAGAATCCATCAGAGAAGTTATAAGTGCCATTGTTCTTGCGATTATACTTGTCAGTGCTGTAACATACTTATTCCTCGGAACGGCAAGAGCCGCATTTATTCCGTTTTGTGCAATTCCTGTTTCCTTAATCGGCGTATTTATATTTATGGCAGGTTTAGGATTTTCAATAAATTTGCTTATTTTGTTCGGTCTCGTACTGGCAGTTGGATTGGTAGTCGATGACGCAATTGTTGTACTTGAAAATACTCAAAGACACATACAGGAAGGAAAAGACAAACAGACCGCTACCGAAATAACTATGCAAGAAGTGTTTGGTGCAGTTGTTGCAACATCTTTGGTGTTAATGGCCGTATTTGTTCCGGTATCGTTTTTATCAGGAATTACCGGTCAGATGTACCGACAATTTGCACTCTGTATTGCTACCTCAATTGGTCTCTCTACCCTTGTTGCATTAACTCTTTCTCCTGCCCTTTGCTCCATAATACTTAAAGACGGAGAAGAGAAA
>CAJOOA010000061.1 GCA_905236055.1 Candidatus Gastranaerophilales bacterium
AACAAAACGCCTTCTCCTATGCGGAGAAGGTAGGGATGAGGTGATTAACTAGATCCCCTCTCCCAACGGGAGAGGGCTGGGGTGAGGGGGCGGTTATATCCAATAACATACCTCACCAAGATTTTCAGATATTCGCAAAGCTCATATTGAAAAATCTATTCTCTCCTACTCTTTAGGAGCGGATAGTGAGTCATGAAGATCGGCTCAAACGCAATAACAATCATGGTAACGGGAATGTTAAGAAATGTAACAATAAAAAAACATGCTGAAATTATATCTTATATATATACTTAATATACATGTAAGACAAAAGATGGAATATTAGAAAAATGTGCAACCCATTTTTTCAACTTATCACGAATAGTATGATGTACGGCGGCGGATACATGACCGGCTCCGGTATGGAGACGACATCCATGTTATTTTCCGGCGTGAATTCTATCTTCAATTGCGGTTGCGGTTATGGTGGATACGGTAACTATGGTTATGGAGATAGTTCTTATAACCAAAATACTATGCTCGGCTGGGCTGCTGGTATAATAGGTTTTAACGTAGCAGGTATGCTTGTTAATAAAGGTATTCAAAATCACAGAGAAAACGTTGCAACCAGACAAGCTCAAACCGCAGCAGATATGACTGCTTTCAAAAATGCACTTAAAACCCTTGGTCTTGAAAATGTAGCTATTGAAACACTTGATGATGATGCACTCAGAGCAAAAGTAGCTGTAACTGATGCAGAACGTGCTAAATTTCAAAAACCGGTTAAAGCTGCTGATGAGAAAATACAGGAACTTAATACAAAAGATGCCGATTTGGCAGCAGTTGACGCCGGATTAGCCCAAGTTGGACACCCAACTGGGCAATCAGGGGCTACAACAATTGAAGGGTATATTGCCGAATGGGAAGCTGCAAAGACTGATGAAACTAATTATAAAGGTCAAGCTGGTGTCATTCAAGAAAAGATAAACAAATTGAATGAACTCAAAACGCTCAGAGATGCTTGGGCAGACCCAAACGGAACAAAATTCAAGGCCTTGGAACAAGCTAAACAAGATAAAGAAGCTGCTGTAACAAAAGCCAAAAATGATGAAGAAGCGCTTGTAGCAAAACGTCAAGAAGCTTATGATGTTGCATATCCGTTGTTGATGAAAATGAAATCAGTTGTTTCAAATCAGAATGATGTGGAAGCAGATGAAGCTGACGGATGCTGGTTAAGTCGTTGGGGCGGACACAATTTGATGAAAAACGGAGAGTTTTTAGACGGAGAAATTGATACAAATAGTCTCAACGAAACAGATTTACGACAATTACTGTACAATTACAGAAAAGGAACTTTGGATAAAAAGAACAAAATTACACAATACTTAAAGGACAACCCTGAAATTGCACAACAGTTATTGCATATTGCACCGAGTGATAAAAAAGATATATTAAATAAAATAATCTACGGTACAGCATTATCATAAATGTTTAATAAAAAATAATCGGTCGGAAAACAAACCGGCCGGTTATTTATATCTTTAATTTACATATATTATTTAAACTTTGTGTAGAAATGTTAAAAGAAATTGCTATAAGTTCATATTTAATATAACATATAAGCAACGGGATTTATGAATACAGAAGGAGGACTATTAATGTTCAAAAAAATAACAAAAGGTTTGTTAGCGCTGGCTATTTTTGGAATGATAAGCTGTCCGGCTCACGCATTTTATACAGATATGGGTCAGGACCACTGGGCTTATCAATCTATTAAATTTTTAACTGAAATTGGTGTTGTTGTTGGGTTCCCTGATGGAACTTATAAGCCGGAAATTCCTGTTACAAGAGCAGAATTTGCTTCTATGGCAATCAAAGCACTTGGACAAGAAAATGCAAATGTATCACAGGATATACTCTATGCTGATATCAACAAAGATTTTTGGGCTTACAATATCATTGAAAAGGCCGTTTATTTCAATTTGATTCCGAATTCAAAGCTCGAAAGTTTTCGTCCATTCGACCCTGTAACCAGAGCAGAAGCAATTGATTTGGCAGTTAACGCAATTGCATCAAGTGCAATAAGTGCACAAAAGGCCTCTGAAGTATGCTCAAAAGCTTATCAGGATTATACCCAAATTCCGGCATGGTTCTTGGTTGCTGCAGCAAAATCACATCTTCTTAATCTCGACGTAATCATGCCGGGGCACGAAGGCAGTATGGAAGCTGCAAGACCAATGAACAGAGCAGAAGTTGCAATGCTTATTTACAGAATGATGCAGGAAGCAAAACTTAATCCGAATGAAAAACTTGCAGAAGTTATGCAAAAACTTACTGCAGACGGATTTGTAGTAGACAATGTTAAAGTGCAGGGCTCTATCGGTATTATTCCTGCAGGAACAATCTTCCCGATAAAATTGGAAACAGTTCTCGGTTCAGCAATTTCTAGTGTAGCAGATACCTATACCGCTAAAACACCTACAAATTACGTAACAAGAGAAAAATACCTCTTAATATCAGAAGGCAGTGACCTTAAAGGACAAGTTAAATACGTACAAAGAGGTAAATTGTTCAAACAACAAGGTGAAGTCATTATTAAAAATGAACTCCTTGTAACACCAAACGATCAAGCAGTTATGGTTTATGGTGTTGCGACACTCGATCCTCAAAAAATCGGTTTCTGGAGAAGAATTTTCAAAGGAAAACAAGTTATCGCAAAACCGGGTGAAATAGTTAATTTGAGATTGCTTGCACCTGTAAAAGTAGACCTTACTAACGGTTATATTTACGAATAATCAATAACTAAGATAAAAAATAGGGTGGTCAAATGACTGCCCTATTTTTGTTATTAGCAATTTTTCCTCCCCTTTGAGTGTAATGTAAAAAAGGAAATGAACTTTATAATTAGAAAGAATCAAAGGGGTTAATTATGAAAAAAATCGTACTTCTAATTGTTATATTACTGTCATATCCGACATTTGCAGCATGCCCGATTGAAAGTGACGGGGCTTCATGTCTTGCGGAATTCCAGTTAACAGACATTCCCGCACTTCCAACGAACAATCCTCAACTATCTGCTCCGAATGCTTCAAGCAAGTTTTCCGCAACGCCGGCAACAGTTGGCACTTCCCGCGAAATAGCACCGGAAAAGGGCTTAAGAAAATTTGGGGCAAACAATCAAGATTACGGGTATAATTCTGATTGCCAATTCGGAGTCTGTTTGGACAGAGGTATGCCTAGAATTTTTCCTGAGGAAAACAACTAATCTGTTCAATTATGCTATTATAAAAGCATGTATGAGATAAAAAAACGTATTTATAAAACATTTGATAATACTCAAAAAAATGCGGTTTGCAATAATTTAAGGGCACTTGTAAAACAAAATTTGGAGCTTACAAGTGCCGAAATTCTTGATAAATTTGTTGAAAATGAGAAATATTATCTTGAACTTGAAGTGTCAAGATTTCCGTTTCTCGCAGATTGTATTGATGATTCTGAATTTCTGGCAGATACCGAAGCATATATAAAAGAATGTATAAAGTATTACAATTACAAAGCAGCTCAAAAACCCCTAATTGAGGCACAAAAGGAGTTTGAAAAGAAAAAACGAAAGTTCGTGCAGGAATTTAAGATGTCAAATGAAAAGCCAACCAAAAAACAAGTGTATTACTACACAAAGCTTTGCAAGCGGTATAATATTGAATTAAGAGATATAAATGAACTATCAAAACTTGATGTTAGAAATGAAATAGACAGGATATTGAATGAACATTCAGCAATTGACTGATATACTGATTAAATCGGGCATAGAATCTAATGAAGCCAAGTGTGAAATAAGAATGCTGCTTGAGCATTTTTTAAATTATGGTGAGGCGGAAAAACTCAGAGGAGAACGGCTTTCTGATGACCAATTGTCTGTAATTGAAGAAAAAGTGATTCAAAGAGCCGAAACAGGACTCCCGATTCAATATATAATTGGCGAGGCATGGTTTGCCGGTGAATATTTTAAAGTTACACCGGATGTTCTTATTCCGAGAGATGAAACGGAAATTCTTGTGCGAAAAGCCATAGAAATCATTAACGAAAATGGCTTTAAGACAATACTTGATATAGGAACCGGTTCCGGCTGTATAGCATGCACAATAGCGAAAAAAACCGATGCCTCTGTTTTGGGAGTAGATATTTCAAACGATGCTTTGCGTGTGGCATTAGACAATGTTACTCGTCTGGGAATAAATAATAAAGCAGTTTTTAGAAAATCTGATTTGTTCGGAAGTGTTCATGAAAATGAAAAATTCGATTTGATAATTTCAAATCCTCCCTATATTCCTTATGGGACGGACCTTTCAAAGGAAGTCATGCAAGAACCGAAGGCGGCACTTTTTGCGGGAAATAACGGGCTTGAGTATTATGAAAAGATTACCGAATTTGCCCCAAAATATCTTAATAAAGATGGATATCTGATGTACGAGCTTGGCATGGGCGAAGCAAAAGCGGTAAAATCAATAATGGATAAATGCTTTAGCGATATAGAAACTATCAAGGATTTGGCAAAAATTGACAGAGTTATAATTGGAAAACTTATAAAATAAGATAATTTATGCGGAAAATTTGCTATAAATATTTATTATTTGGCTATTGCAAATTTAGTTAAATTCTATTAAGATATATGTATTAATATTAAGAATTAAAAATTTTTGTAAATAAATTTAAAGAAAAATAAAGGTGATGTTATGGCTGAAAATGAAGAATTACAGGAAGAAATGAACGAAACCGAAACTAAACAGAAGATTTTGGTTGCCGATGACGAAGCAAGTATCAGAAGAATCCTTGAAACTCGCTTGAAAATGGTTGGTTATGATGTAGTAGTGGCTGAAGACGGTGAAGAAGCCGTTGAAGTATTTAATAAAACAAACCCTGACTTAGTAGTTTTGGACGTTATGATGCCAAAAATGGACGGTTACGGTGTTACAAGAGAGATAAGAAGAACATCTGATGTTCCGATTATCATATTGACAGCGCTGGGTGATGTTTCAGAAAGAATTACCGGTTTGGAATTGGGTGCTGATGACTATGTTATCAAGCCATTCAGCCCGAAAGAATTGGAAGCAAGGGTTAAAGCGGTTCTTAGAAGAACAATTTCAAAAGACGTTATTATTCCGACTGATTCCGGTGCGACTGCAACTGCAGGCAGCGGCAAAGGCGCTAAAAACGTTATTACTACCGGTGTTATTAAGATTGATACCGCAAGACGTCAAGTATTCAGAAAGAATGAAAGAATCCGTTTAACAGGCATGGAATTCAGCTTACTTGAACTCCTTGTAAATAATTCCGGTCAAGCATATTCAAGAAACGAAATTTTACAACATGTTTGGTCATACCCTGCAGATCACAGAATTGATACAAGGGTTGTTGACGTTCATATTTCCAGATTGCGTTCTAAGTTGGAGACAGATCCGAATAATCCGGAATTGATTTTGACTGCTCGCGGAATTGGTTATATGTTCCAAAGGATTAACTAGAGATAAGTTTTAAGACAAAAAGACGGGCCGAAAGGTTCGTCTTTTTTTGTGTTAGTATATGGTAGCAAATTATTTTTTTACAGGTTTTTAATAAAATAGCAAAAGTGAGGTAAAATGTTAATTCAAAAAATATCGGCAAGGATAAAACCATATATATTTGTGACAGTAATGGCTGCAAGTATGAGTCCTTTAGTTTTAAACGCGAAGAACGACCGTTTTGAAAAAGAACCTGAAAACCAAATTGAAAATGAAATAGATAAAAATGAAGAAAGAAACGGAATAACTTTGTGGGGTTTGCTCCCTGCAATAGGATTAATAGGTATAAAGCTGCTTGGTGATGGTATTGAGAGAATAGAATTGAAACAAGAACAAAAAGAACTTGAAAAAAATTCTAAACAATAATAGCTTTAAAGTTGAGTAATAAGTAGCAGTTAAAATATCTTGATTTTAGAGTTTGATTTGATATACTGAGAATTGCTGAATATATGGCGTCTGTCGTCAAGCGGTTAAGACCTCGGATTGTGGTTCCGATATGCGTGGGTTCGAATCCCACCAGACGCCCCATTTTTTGAGGAGTTGTGTATGTTAAAGCATTTTAAGGTTTTTGTTTGTTTTGCAATTGCTATAATTGTATTTGTCGAGTAGTTCGGTTTTCTTTTTTTGATGTTTTTATTTTATAAAGTCCACTGTTTATAGGGGTTTTGACGGTCGGAAGTTTAACTTTACCCAAAAAAACGATTTACTCATATTTACTCATTATTTACTCACACCGGTCGCTCACTTTCCAATAATAGTGCGATTTTTTTAAAGCGGTTTTTGGAGTATAGAACGCTTTTTTGGGTAAAGATAAATCTAAACTTGATGAGCATTCTGCCGATATACTTCAGCTGGTTGCTCTCAAACTACCAAAGACAATCATAGCCAAACAGTACGGTTGTTTTGTAGGTAATCTATATAACTTTCTGAACAGGTTGAAAAATTTTGTATAACTAAAAATTTTATGCCACACAAAGTGTTTTATTTTGTTTTGATAATTTGCCTAATGGTGTTTTATTTAAATCTGGCATTTTTTTTGACATTGTGTCTAAACTTACCATTCCAGAAAATATCTTTTTAGCTTCAGGAAGAACATGAGGTTCTGTATAAGCTGTTGCTTTTTCAATCTGTGCGATAGTTTCAGGAAAATACCTTTCTAAATATTCTGTTCTAATCGAAAACAAAGACAGATTATTATATGTATTTAGTGCAGCTCCACCTTCTGCAATAGTTTCTTCTATTGAAGTAATAGGGTTTAATTGATTTGTGAAGTAGTTAACATGATTTCGTTGAGCTTCTGGAAAATGCTCTAAAAATAACTTCAATTCTTTTTGATATGCCTCTGAAATTCTATTTCTTACGTATTTAGGCAAGTTGAAAATTTTATCTGCATTCCTTACATTTTCAGCTTGGCTTATGAGATGATATAATTCATGATTTGTTACAAATTGATTACCACCTGTTGCAATTACTCCAACATCTTGACCTGCATAACAGGCACAAGAGCCTAACAAATCATCAATAACTTTGAAATTTTTTACTTTATCATTTATATGTAACAAATTTTCTCCTGACATTTGCTTCAAAACAGTCATCATTTCCTGCTTTTGTTCAGGTGTACAGTCTTTAAGTATCTCTGCTAGATTAATATCTGTAACTTTACCATTTTGAGAATTAAGTACAGAAATTTTATCAGTAGAGTATGTTATTCTGTAAGTATTGCCATTAATTTTAGATATAGCCTCTGTAGGACTTACAAAAGTGTGTGTTAATTGCCTGTTCATCAAAACATTTCCCTCTACATCTTTAACAACGTATGTGAGAGACATGTTACCATTCGGT
>CAJOOA010000062.1 GCA_905236055.1 Candidatus Gastranaerophilales bacterium
ACAAATGATTTGGTAAATAATTTGAAACACAGCTTCCCCGACAGAGTTGATGTACAAATTGACTCAATAGAAACACCTTTGGCAGTGTAGTTATACAAGGATTAAATAAATGACAAAAGATAAAAAGAAAAAAATTAAAGTTGCTTTTCCGCATATGGGAACGATATCGGTAGCTTGGTCTGCTGGTTTAAAGAAAATCGGTGTTGAACCATACGTTGAACCATATACAAGTAAAAAAACTTTGTCTTTGGGTACAAAAAATTCACCTGAAGCCATTTGTCTTCCCTACAAACTTATTTTGGGAAATTTTATTGAAGCAATTGAAGGCGGAGCAGATTATGTTGCAATGATTACCGCACCGGGGTGCTGCCGCTTGGGAGAATACGGAAGTAATATATTTAATTCCTTAAAAGATATGGGATACAATGCCAATTATATCGAAGTTTCCCTCTATGACGGATTAAGGGGTTTTTATAATTTTCTAAAACGCCTAATAGGAAGAAATGACCCGATTTTGATTATGAGAGCGCTGAACATTACAATCAGAAAAGTTTTTGCGATTGATGATTTAAACAGTGCCTTATCCTACTACAGAGCAAGAGAAATTCATTTTGGTGATGCCGAAAAACATTACAAAAAAGCCCTGAGCATGATAGATAAAGCTGACAATACAGCACAATTGAAAAAAGCTTACCCTTTGGCACTCAAGGAAATTGAAAAAACACAAATTGATGAAAACAGAGAGGTTTTGTACGTTGATTTAACAGGCGAAATATATTTGGTAAATGACGAATTCTCAAACCAATATATTGAGCGTGAGCTCGGAAGAATGGGAGTTCAGACAAGAAGAAGCTTAACTGTCGGAAGCTTTTTAAAAGATGCTATCATTCCGAAAGCTTTTCAGAATAAAGAAACCCACCTTCAGAGAGCGGAAAAAATGGCAAGGCCATATCTTATGCGCGATATCGGAGGTGATGCATTGGAATGCGTTTCAGACGTTGTTTTTGCTGATTACAAAGGTAAAGACGGAATTATCCATATATCACCTTTCACCTGCATGCCGGAAATTATGTCTCAAAACATTTTCCCGTCAATAAGAAATGAACATGATATTCCGTTGCTTGCTTTGATTATGGATGAACAAACAGGGCGCGCCGGCTATATCACACGGCTTGAGGCCTTCGTTGACCTTATGCGCCGCAAAAAACGGGCAAAAGAGGGAAAAATCAGTTTACAAAAAATATAAACAATTTAATCATATTCAAAAATAACATTCCCTAAATCAATATTTTTATTAATATTTATACCAAAATCGGATTCATGATACTTTTCTTTTTTAACAATATATTTCAATTCTTGTGATAAATACAAAAGCTCTATTTCAAAAGTTTTGTCAGATGTAGTAAATTATTAATTTCGGTAATATTTTTGTTCTGCTTGCAATAATTATTAATAAGCATTGCGCTTTTGTACAAATATTCAATCTGCTCAGTAACACTTTCTACTTCGCTTAATAATTCATACAATTTTATTTTTTCTTTAAATTTTTTATGCGTATAATACTCCGGATTTGTACTATTCATATTTATGAACCATGGTATCAGGAAAATTTTATATTATCAATTTATAGTTCACATATATGAATTGTTAGTTATGAGAAATCCTGGATTAAGTAAAATTATATGTAACCGAATAAATCTGCTTCTTGCAGAAAATAACCTTAATGCAGAACAACTTGCATACCAGAGTGGTGTTGCCAGAAGTGGTTTAAGTGAGATTTTGAGGGGTTTTAAAGAACCGTCAATTTACACGATTGCTAAAATATGCATTGCGCTCAATATATCAACAAAAGAATTTTTTGATTTTGATGAAATAGAAAAATATATGGAAAGTCAAGAATAGCACACGTTAAAAAGATTAAAACCGCATTATAAAATTACCTGATATTAGCACAACCGATATCCCGTCTGTATTTCATTCCGTTAAATCTGATTTCGGAAACGCTTTCGTATGCCTTTTCGGTTGCTGCTGCAGGAGTACCCGCAAGAGCCGTTAAAACCATTACCAAACCTGTCTTGGCTTCAAATTCCAAGTATTTATTTTTATGTACATTATTAGTAAAAGAAAGTGTTATATCATCAAGTTCATCAAGATTTTCTATAACATTTTCCGCATTGCTTGTATTTCTGCATGAAAGCACTACAGACGTCGCATTTAGATTTTTTTGTGCAATGTATTCAACTTCATCACTAAATGATCCCAAAATACAGGATTCAAAAAGTTTATATATGTCTTCATCTAAAAGAGCAAGAATCCCTGCGCAATCGGCATCCTGCATAAATGAATTATATCCCAAAATCTGCAAGTTTCCGTCTTCTGTTATAATCCCATACACACCTAGTATCCCTGTGTAAGCGGAACCCATTTTTTCTAGATAATCCAAGGTCGGATAAATAACTCCGTTCATCAAAAATTCTTCGTTCTTAAAAGAAAGCTTATAATTCGGCGAACAAGCACCCATGCCTGAGGTTAACTGCCCACCGTCACCTTCAAGAGAATGTTTGTAAATCAAAGAAGAGCCAATCGGCAAAGCGTTATAACCATCCGTAATTGCATAGAATCCGAAGGAAGTGCCATAAATATAATCTTCAACAAGAACTCTTGAATATTTTTCCGCAAACATCGAATCTAAAATTGTTTTTGATGCTTGAGGAGAAGTTAAAGTAACCGCACCTGACGGATTATTATTCTTCAAAACATATGGCTTTTTAATGTTTTTAATATAGTCATTTGCTACGTTTTGTTTTTCGAATATCCCAAATTTTGGAGTCGGAATTCCGAGTTTATACAACATTTTTTTTGCAAGAAATTTATCATTTAAAAGATTTTGTGAATCAAAAGCCGGGGCAAAAATCTGCATATCATTTCTTGAAAATAATTCAACAATATCTGTTTGTATAGCCCTTTCAGAAACAGGTATTGTCATATCAATTCCGTTTTCGAGCGCAAATTCCAACAACTCTTGAGATGAAGTTTCTCTTATATCCAAACAAGTTGCAAACTCTTTTATCCCGTCATTTCCGGGTGCAACATAAACCTCACAAGTTTCGGAAAACTTTTTCGCAAGAGCATATTCTTTTGCGGAATTTCCTATTATAAGAACTTTCTTTTTCATAACAATCAGTATAACATAACTCTTAAATATTTTTCATGATAAAATTTGTTTATGAAGAAACCTGAATTGTTAATGCCTGCGGGCAATATAGAAAAGTTAAAATACGCGATTAAGTATGGTGCAGATGCCGTTTACCTTGGTGTTGTTGATTTTAGTTTAAGAGCAATGCGCAAGGGGGAATTGATTACGCTCGATAACCTTAAACTTGCGATTGATACTGCAAGGGATATGGGCGCAAAAGCATACTTAACTTTAAATATTTTTGCTTTTAATAACGATATTAAATTACTTGAAAGCTCTATGGGAAAAATCGTTGAATCAAACCCCGATGCCTTGATAATAAGCGATCCCGGTATTATGCGAATGGCACAAAAATTTATGCCAAATACGCCAATTCATGTTTCGACTCAAGCAAATATTTTGAATTATGAAGCAGTAAAATTCTGGAAAGATATGGGAGCTACACGTTGTATTCTCGCAAGAGAATTACCCATAAAAGATGTTGCGGAAATAAAGCAAACAGTCCCTGATATGGAATTGGAGTGTTTTATCCATGGAGCACAATGTGTTTCTTTTTCAGGCAGATGTTTGTTAAGTGACTATATGACAAATGGTGAACGTAAGGCAAATTCAGGCAACTGTTCTCAGCCATGCAGATGGAGTTACAAGCTTCTTGAAGAAACCCGCCCAGGACAATATCAGGAAATTATACAGGATGATAAGGGCACTCATATACTTTCAACAAAAGATTTGTGTTTAGTAAAACATTTGAAAGAAATGATTGATGCCGGAATTGATTCCTTCAAGGTTGAAGGCAGAACAAAAAGTTTGTATTACGTTTCCGCTACCGCAAAAGCATACAGAGAAGCAATTGACGAAATCACTAAAAACCCTGAAGCGGATATGGAACCCTATTTCCAAGAGCTCTTAAAAGTTGGAAATAGGGGTTATACAACCGGCTTTTACTTAGGTGACGGCGAATACCCTTCGGACGGCTATAGCTATGATATTTCCAAAGGTCTTGCCGGAGCGGATTTCCTTTGTGAAATCCATTCCAAAAAAGGTGATTCGTACAAAGTAATCACAAAAAATAAGTTTAATAAAAATGAAGATATCGAAATTATTACTCCGTCAGAAAAATTCATAACACAGGCAACCGAAATTAAAAATGAAGACGGAGAAGAATTAGAACTCGCAAATACCAATAATGAGCTTTGGATTAAATTTGGAAAAGCGCCAGAAAATTATGAATATGCTCTCGTTCGAACAGTCGGAATAAAAGGCTGCGTTTCTGAAAACAAATTATGTGCATGCGGTGACTAAGAATTAAATAATACGTTTTTCTTTGGTATTTGACGTAATATTTATCGTGTAATTATTATTTCCCAGATATCTTCTGAACATTTCTTCGTAAGTTACGCCGATTTCTTTAAAATTTTTGCGAACTTTCGGCGGATATTCAAGCGAATCTTTTAACAAAAACTTTTTCCCGATTGCAATTTTGTAATCTTTATCAATTTCAATAGGTTCAAATTCTTTGGTTTTTGGATTTCTGACTCTGATTGCTTCGCTGTATTCCGAATTTGAATCCCCCTCACTTATTGTCTTAATAAGAGTTTTGTCAACTTGAATATCAGACCAATGAATAAGAGTATTTCTCGTAGGGTTAATCAGGTTTTCCAAAACATTTTCCGTTATCAAACCGGCAAGGTCATCCCCTTTAATATAGCCAGATTCAAGACCTGATAGTTCTTTGCTTACACCGTCAAATATCTTCATAAGAGCAAGATTATCCGCTTTATTTTTTAAACCACACCTGATTATTGATGATTGTATTCCCACCGCATAAATATCCGAATCTAAAGATTTATTTAATTCTTCTTTAACGGCAGAAGCTAAAAAATTCATCAGGTAACTATTCTTATACCTTATTTCATCACCATAAGACAGTTCGATATCTTTGTTTTTATCTTTATTAGCAGTTTGCGTCATATCTTTAATTTTAAGAAGCGGAATCGTGTCTTTTTTAAATTTTTCTTTTAATGCTTTGGAAAAAGCTTGGTCTTCGATTCCGTCAAGCACTGTTCTGTCTGTATCATATTGAGTTATAGAAAGTGTTGAAAAAATACCGTCATCATCAAATTCACAATTAAGAGCTTTTATTATTTCATTGTCTTTGCCAAGTGAACTTATCATGGTTTTTCCGATTACTTTTTGGGTAGTTTTGTGGTCATGACCGTTAAGCACATGGTCAATTTCCGGAGCATTCCTTATGATAATTTCAGCCAAATTTTCACCCATGTGCGACATTAAAATTACGGCACCTTTAGGATTTGCTTTTTTAAATTCTTCAACCTGTGCTTTTACGGCGTTGATTGTACCTCGCAATTTTTCTTCACTCAGCGCTGTGTCTTTTTGATTTGAATTGTCATAAAATTCAAGCCCCTGACACAATCCGGGGTTATAGTAATTCATGCTGGGAATTGTAGTCCCGAGAACCATAACTTTGTGTTTCAAATTAGGATTTTTGTCATCAGGGATTTCATAAATGGCTGATTTTACAATATCTTTCGAATTTTTAGCCGCCTCTGCTATTTTATATGATTTTTCCAAATCAACATTTGTAATCAAAGATTTCATCGGGCATGTTTTCATAACCTCAAGAATAAAATTCGTTCCGGCATCGAGACAGTGGTTGCCCATTGCATAAACGGCAGAAAAATTATATTTACCCCCGCCCGCTTGCTTTTTAATAATCTCTTTTATACTGTCGATTAGCGTTATCAAAGCCCATTTTTGAACATCTCCGTTCGAAAGCTCAGCATTTGTAATAAAGCCCTTTTTAGACGGATTTATGAACCAATCTCCAACAATTGAGAAGAGATTCAAAACCGAATTCTTTCCGGCTTTTGGGAAAATGTAGGAAGCATTATTTTCAATACTACTTATAACTTTTGGGAGTTCTGTGATTTTACCATGATTGTCAGCAGTCGCGAGGATATTTAAATACCCAGCTTTAAATCCTAAATTATCCGATGTATTTATTGCTGTTAACATGTCTGTCCCATGTCCATTTATAATTGCAATTATGCATTAAAAACGCTATGTTCGTTAAGTCTGGACTCTGCACCGTATTTCATACTGTTGCCCCAAAAAATATTATGCGCACTTGAACTTTCATCAAGCAATGATTCTAATAATGCATAGAAAGTATTTGAACCGCTAACTGATTTTGAAGACGACTCAAAATCTTTATCAAAATCTGAGAGCAATAATCTATGTTTTATACTTTTTTGGGTTAATTGATTTATCGCTTCCATGTATGAATTATTTTGATTAGCCGCCTTTACCATTTTTATTATTACAGTATCTTTCGGATGATATGCTTCAAATCTGTCCAAAATATTTTTTGCATATTTATAATCTGTTATATTCGGTACGGTCTCTCTGAGTTTACTATTTTCAAACTTAATTTTTGCTCCAAAACTTGCTGAATTACTGTTTATTGACTGTATATTCACGGTATAATCCCTTCCTGATTTGTATTGATAACATGTTACATTCCTTAAAAGGCCTAAACAAAAATAATTTTGTTAGTCCTTTTTACAAAAATTTACAAAAAAACAGACCGTTTCTTAATTCGGTCTGCTTTCTTTTTAAGTTTTATTTTTGCTATACCAAAACACTTTCAACTGCCGCTGCGCAATCTTCACAAATGCCGTCTGAGTTTAATTTTCTGTATTTCCAACAACGACAACATTTCTCACCCTCAGCTTTTACAACCCATACAGTCGTATCTTCCTCGGTATATTCATTAAGCACACTTGAGGGTGCTAAATCTGCGACATAAGCTTGCGAAACAATAAATATGTCGGCAATATCTTTTTCGTGTTTCTTAAGAAGTTCTGCATCAGGTGATTTAATATAAACAGCAACTTCAAGAGAGCTTCCTACTTTTTTATCTGCTCTCAATGGCTCAATTGCTCTTGTTACAACTTCTCTTGTCTTAAGAATCTTCGCAAATTCTTCTTCCAACGGCTCATTATTCCATTCCGGATGAATTTCCGGCCAATCAGTTAACAATACGCTCTCATATTTACCACGCTGCATTTCTGGAGTGTTTTGCCAAATATCTTCTGCCTGATGAGGCATAACAGGTGTCAAAACTCTTACCAAAGCTTGCAGATTTTCATAAAGAACTGTTTGGCAAGCACGTCTTGAAAGCGACTTTTTGCCTGCAGTATAAAGTCTGTCTTTTACAATATCAAGATAGAAAGAGCTCAAGTCAACTGCTGCAAAGTTTTGAAGCGCTTGGAAATATTTATAGAATTCATAGTTTTCAAAAGACTCGGTAATTTCCGCAATGACTTTGTTCAATTTATGAAGCGCGAACTTATCAATCGGTTTTAAATCATCATATTTAACATAATCAACAGCAGGATTGAAATCGTGAATATTTCCGAGCAAGAACCTTGCCGTATTTCTTGTTTTCTTAAATATTTCGGTCAACTGTTTGATTATATTATCACCGATTTTTGTATCGTTTCTGTAGTCAACAGAAGCCGCCCAAAGCCGTAAGATATCGGCACCGTATTTTTCAATAATATCGTCAGGTCTGATATAGTTACCTAAAGATTTTGACATCTTTCTTCCGTCTTCACCGAATACAAAACCGTGTGTCAAAACTTGTTTATAAGGTGCTTTTTCCTGGACAGCAACAGAAGTCAAAAGCGAGGATTGGAACCATCCCCTGTGTTGGTCCGAGCCCTCTAGATACATATCAACAGGAGTGTGGCCGAGTTCTTCAGAGCGTTTTTCAACAACAGTTCTCCAGGTTACACCGGAATCAAACCAAACGTCCATAATATCATTTTCTTTTTTAAAGTGTCTTTTACCGCACTTCGGACAAACAAAACCGTCAGGTAAAAGCTCTTCTGCAGTACGTTTAACCCAAGCGTCAGATGATTCTTTTTCAAAGATTTTCGCAACATTTTCAATTGTTTCATCTGTTACAATTGCCTCTCCGCAATCTTCGCAGTAGAATACAGGAATCGGAACGCCCCACGCTCTTTGACGTGAAATACACCAATCTGTACGGCCTGCAACCATATTCCCAATACGGCTTTCACCGCTTGCCGGAATCCATTTTACGTTTTTGATGGCTTCGCATGCCTTATCTCTGAACTTATCAACTTTTACAAACCATTGCGGTGTAGCTCTGTATATTACGGGCTTTTTACATCTCCAACAATGGGGGTAACTGTGGTTTATTTCATTCTGATAAACCAATGCTTTCTTTTCGGTAAGCATATCAATTACCATGTCATTACCCTTATAATAAGGAACTCCGACCAATTCGGGGATTCTGCCCTCCTCTGTCCAGCATCCTTTTGCATCCAATGGTGAAAGAACTTCAATTCCGTATTTTACCCCTACTTCGTAGTCCTCAAGACCATGACCGGGAGCTGTATGCACCAAACCGGTACCGGCATCCAATGTAACGTGTTCACCTAAAATAATTTTTGAATTTCTGTCAATCAACGGATGTTTTACTTCCAAAAGCTCCAAATCCTGACCAATACAAGTCCCGACAATTTTTATTTCGGATTCCTCAATACCAGTATCTGCCAAAAATGCACCAAGTAAATCCGTTGCAGCAATATAAATATCGCCTTTATATTCAAAGAAACTGTATTCAAATCTTGGATGCATTGAAATTGCAACATTTGACGGAATCGTCCAAGGAGTTGTTGTCCAAATGATTGCATAAACATCTTTACCCTGCGTATCAACCATTGTATTGATTTTAGCCATTGACGGCTCATCAAATTTGAATCTTACATAAATAGATTTTGAAGAAATGTCTGCATATTCAACTTCTGCTTCAGCAAGAGCAGTTTCACATGAAGCACACCAATAAACAGGTTTCAAGCCCTTTTCGATATAACCTTTTTTGTACATTTCTCCAAAAACTCTAACTTGTTCGGCTTCAAATTCCGGATCGATTGTTAAGTAAGGATGCGCCCAATCGCCCCAAACACCGAGTCTTTTAAATTCGCTTTCTTGTCCTTTTAAACTTTCATGCGCGTATTCTCTGCATTTCTCTCTAAGCTGAGCAGGAGTTAATGCACTTCTTCCACCTTCTATATTTTTAACAACCTTATTTTCTATAGGAAGACCATGCCCGTCGTACCCGGGAACATAAGGTGCATAATAACCTCTCATAGATTTATAACGAATAAGAATATCTTTAAGAATTTTATTCAATGCCGTTCCGACATGGATTTTACCTGAGCTCAAATACGGAGGACCGTCGTGCAAAACAAAAGAATTACTCTTGTCTCTCTGAGCAAGGTTTTTCTCATATACTTCTATCCCCTCCCAAAACTCCTGCGTTTGTGGTTCTTTTTGGGTTGCATTTGCCCTCATTTCAAGAGTTGTTTGCGGCAAATTTAAAGTATCTTTATATTCCATAGCTTTCCTTTCATTTTAATTGAAATAGTTTCTGGGGATTTAATACTTACCCCCTATTTACCCCTTCAAAATCCTTTTGGAAACTTACATCATTATTAGTTCTGCCAAAAGTATTTGTTTTTAACCTTTTTTGTTTTAAAAATTCATTCATTTTATTATAATCAAAACAATTTTCCCACCTTGCAATCACAACTGTAGCAACACAGTTGCCGATAAGGTTGACTGTTGTTCTTCCCATATCAAGGATTTGGTCAATACCAAGCAAAATTGCCACACCAATAATAGGTATATTAAAGCTTGTAAGAGTGCCGGCAAGTACAATTAAAGCAGCCCTCGGCACACCCGCCACGCCTTTTGAGGTAAGCATCAGTGCAAACATTATTACAAGCTGCTGTTCAAGGGGTAAGTCAATCCCAACCAATTGCGTAGAAAAAATTACCGCCATAGCAAGGTATAATGTTGAGCCGTCAAGATTAAAAGTATATCCCGTTGGCATAACAAATCCTACAATAGATTTTGGAACCCCAAAATTTTCCATAATAGACATCGCCTTAGGAAGTGCGGCCTCTGAACTTGCAGTCGTAAAAGTCAATAAAGCCGGCTCATTTATTGCTCTGAGTAAACCTCTAAAAGATATGTTAACAAGCTTGCATGCAATAAACAAAACCAAAACAACAAATACTGCAAGTGCTGCATACAAAGAAACAATTATTTTGCCGTAATTAAAAAGTATTTCAATTCCGTTTGTACCAACAGTGTAAGCTATTGCGCCAAAAATACCTACAGGTGCAAATAACATAACATATTCAGTAAATTTAAACATTATTGTTGAAACCGAATTAAGAAGATCAACAACCGGTTTCGCCTTTTTACCGACAGCGCAAATTGCAATTGCAAAAAAGAGTGAAAATACAACGATTTGAAGAAGATTACCTTCCGCCATTGATTTTACTATACTTGTCGGGAATAAGCTTAGAATCATTTGCCCAAAAGATGTGCCATGATTAATTACAGCCATATTCGCTGCTTGCATTAAGCCATTTGCTTGAGGCATTATAGTAAGCCCTTTGCCGGGTTCGAACAGATTTGCAAAACCTAAACCTATGAAAAGTGCGAAAGTTGTAACAACTTCAAAATAAATAACTGTTTTAACACCAAGTCGGCCCAAGCTTTTTGCATCACCATGCCCTGCAATTCCAACAACAAGCGTAGCAAAAAGTAATGGTGCAATAATCATTTTCACCATTCTTAAGAATACCGAAGCCAAGAAATGCATCCTGACTGCAAAATCAGGAAAAGCCCAGCCAACAAATATTCCAAGAATGAGTGCTATAACTATCGCTATTGTCAAACGTGAATTTTGCAAAATCTCTTTACCTCTTTTACCATATTACTATAAACAAAAAAGTTTGAAAAATTTTTATATTTCGGTTATTTTACCAAGCACCACACGTTTTTCAGCACCGGTACAGCAAGGTAAATTATCCGGAATTCCGTAATATGTACAGTATCCCAAAAGTGCAAATGCCATAACTTCTTTAAAGTTGTTTGAAATTCCGTAATCTTCATGTGTTTTAAGTTCGATTCTTTGGGGTAAATATTGACGTAAAAACTTCATTATTGTTTTATTATAAGCACCACCACCGCCGATGACAGCAGTATCAATGTGGGTTACAGGATATACAAATCTCTCATAAGCTTGTGCAATAGTTTTTGCGGTTAGTGCTGTTAGTGTTGCAATAACATCTTTAGGTTCAGGCGGTGCAGATTTCAAAATATTTTCAATATATTTAGGTGAAAAATACTCCCGCCCTGTGGTTTTCGGCGGTTCGAGAAAATAATATTCGTCTTGCAAAAGACAATCCAGCCAGCTCTCGCAAACATTACCACTTTTTGCAATTTCCCCGTCTTTATCATATTTCTGCCCAAAAAGTTTTTGGGTGCAGTAATCAATCATAATATTTCCGCATCCGGTATCAAATCCAAATGTATCACATTCATCAGATACAACAGTTACATTGGAAATTCCGCCAATATTCTGTACAGCCGCTCCATATTTACCCCTATGAAACCACTTCTCATCTGCAAAACAAACCAAAGGCGCACCTTGACCGCCATATGCAATATCTTTTTCTCTGAAATTTGAAATAACAGTGCAGCCGGTTTCCTTGGCTATAACAGAACTTTCGCCAATTTGAAGGGTACTTTTAAGAGAAATATCGTCAAGTTTTTCATCAAAGGGATAGTGGTAAACCGTTTGCCCATGAGATGATATAAAATCCGGCTTTCCAAATTCATAAATTAAAATATTGGCGGCATTAGCAAAACATTTTCCGACAGCAAAATTAAGTTGACAAAGCTCTTTTATTGAAATTTCACCTCTAAAGGCAGAAAATATTTTTGCCCTAATATGTTCGGGATAGGGGTGATTAATTCCTTTAATAAGTTTTACCGACATATCAGGAAAAACTTCGCAAAGCCCTGCATCTATTGAATCGCAGGAAGTTCCCGACATCAATGCTATAACTCTTTTTACCTCTTTTTCTTCCATAAGATAATGATAACATATTTTAAATTACAGAATGTATGTAAAATTTTGTAAATATTCTGTACCTAAAACTAAAGTTTTTTTAAATTATGCCGTTATAAGAGCTTAGATAAGGATTGGTGTAAAGTGGATTTAAAAACTTTTCTTAAAAATTTATCACTATACAGCAAAATTGATTTTAAAAAAGACCATTCTGCTGAAATTTCGCTGTTTGCAAAAAAGTATGATAAAAATCATAATTCCATTTTTGAAACAGATGAATTGCAAGCATTACAAAACGATTTACTGAAATTCGCAAGTGAAGATGGGAATGAAGATGAATTGAATAGTGAGGAGGCCAAAAATTTCCTGTCATCTATTTTGCCTAAAAAATTATATAAAAAAATATTAACGGATTCTCCTGATAATATAAAAGCAGATAAGTATGCAGAAGATTTATTAAACAAATTAACAGCCAAAGGAAAATTAAATAAAGAAGAATTTATTTTAAACAAAGTGGAAGAAATAGAAAGCAAAGGAATTAATTTACCATTTAATCACCGCGACCTAAAAACATTATCACAATTATCTTTTGAACAACTGGAAACTGTTGTAAATTTTATTTATATAGAATCAAGAAATAAGCAACAGCTAGGTGTCAATGAATTAGCAGAACTGGCAAAATTATCTGATTCGGAATTGGAAAAAGCAAAACGATTTTTTGTTGTCGAAGGAAGAGAACAACAGTTTAGCGGGTATGAATTAGCAGAACTGGCAAAATTATCCGATTCTGAGCTGGAGTGGATTAGTAAATATCTGCTTAATAAATATTGTCCTGTTGCAAACATGACAATTATATCAAAATACAATAACAAAGAATTAGAAGATTTTCTGTCATCACATAATGGGGAATTAGGACTCACAACTATAGCAGATGATTACATAAGATTAATTTGTAATGACGAGCTTTATACATTTGATAAGAATGGGTTAATTGAAAAAGGCAATATTGTACATAATATAAATGACGATAATCTCCAAAATGGCACTATAACAACAATATATAACAAAAATTTACACTTAAAGCAGGAAGCACTGCAAGGAGATATTAAAGATTCATATAATGTAATCTTCAGTAATATTTTAACTTATTATGATGATAATAATAATATAATCCGAACAATTACATTAAAAAGAAATTCAGAAAACGGAACGTTAGCTGTATCAGAAACTGATAAAAATGGAATCCAAACACCAATCCAGTGGGAATTTATAGATCCTGAAAGTGGAGCAAAAATTACAAACAGACATCTGACATCACCTTCTGGAACAAAAACAAACTATCTTTGTAAAGAAACAGATACTTTAAAAGATACTAAATATCAAATTATTGATAGCAATGGGCAAAATTTAATCTATGTACATCAAAAATTTGAACAAATCTCAGATAACAAATTTATTTCGTCTATTAATACAAATCCTGATGATGAAAGTAAAACTCAAATTTACGAGATGGAATATACTGAAGACTATCATGTAATCGTTTTTGATAAAAAGAATAATACGACAACTGATATTGATTTGAATCAATATTTTACAAATGCAGAATCTCGTGACAAACTTTTATCAACTGTGAAACATCTTTCCGGACCTGTTTTATTAAAGTTTGCTAATCAACCACTTAACATAAAATATAATGAAACTGATACAGAAAGCAGTTGGGATCCGATGAAAGATAAAACTCTGATAATGGGAAATTATGACAATACCGTCGGAGCTGAAGAAAACAACTATGCAATTTTAACTCATGAACTTGGACACTATCTTGATTCATACAATACAACTAATCCTAAATTTGGGGAGAATCAAAAAGTAAAAGATGCATACAAAAAGGAATATGAATTATTCCTGAAAAAAACAACTACTCTGCAACAATTATATATGGATTATTTCATTGATCCGACAGATGAGATAAAATGTGAGAGAGAGAGAACAGCCGAAACTCACTCAATATTATATTCAAATAATTGCCCGCATCATAACATGCGCAGATTATATTTAGCTCAATATTTTCCGGAAACTATGGCTGAAATTATGAAGATGCTGCTTGAAGAAGAAGGCGTTGAAGTGCAATAATTGCCAACTTTGTTATAAATAACGTATGTTAAAGTTTGGCGTGTACATAAAACTGAAATTTTGCTGCAAAAATATTTTTGTGTGGCAAGCTCTTGATACTTAAATCTTGATTAAGATTTGTGTTTGAAGTACACTTAAACCGTTAAGAAAAAATATTACTTATAAGAAGGAGAAAATTATGGTAAAAGTAGCAATTAACGGATTCGGAAGAATCGGCAGAAACACTTTGAGAGCAGCAATCAGAGAAGGTATCTTCAATGAAATCGATTATGTTGCAATCAATGACCCGGGTTTAAAACCGGCAGATGCAGCACATTTGTTCAAATATGACTCTATCATGGGTAAATTTGATGGTACTGTTGAAGCATATGAAGAAGGTATTATAGTAAACGGCAAGAAGATTAAATTCTTTGCAGAAAAAGATCCTGCACAATTACCTTGGAGAGATTTAGGCGTAGAAGTTGTTGTTGAATCAACAGGTTTCTTCACAGACGGTGAAAAAGCAAAAGCTCACATTGCAGCAGGTGCTAAGAAAGTTATTATTTCAGCTCCGGCTACAAACGAAGATATTACAATCGTTTTAGGCGTAAATGAAGCAATGTATGACCCTGCAAAACACAATGTAATTTCTATGGCTTCTTGTACTACAAACTGCTTGGCACCTGTTGCTAAGGTTATCGATGAAAAATTCGGTATTGTAAAAGGTTTGATGACAACAGTTCACTC
>CAJOOA010000063.1 GCA_905236055.1 Candidatus Gastranaerophilales bacterium
CATCAAAATGCATATTTTGATGCAATTATTTTTAAGTTATGTAACAAAAAGTAAATCGATATAGCAAATTAATTTTTCAGATACCTTAAAGCAATTAAGAAATAGTGAATAGGAGTTATATATTATGGTAAAAGCTACCCACATGATTCAAAGACCAATATTTAATTACATGGAATCAACTACAAAAGGACCGGTTATTACTGTTAATAAAAATAAAATCGAAAAGCATTTATTATCAAAACATGGAAAAGAAGCTATGAAAAGGTATGAAGATAACTTGCGATTGATTGATTTTTGGCACAGAGAAAATGATGACATTGTAATTTATGAAGCAAGTGATTCTTTAGAAAGAATGGTCAATACTCTTTTTAGTAAAGTATCTGATATTGAAAAGTACGGAATTATAAAAGCCATTAAAGAAAAAATTACAAGAAAGATGGATAACGCGATGGCTGTATTAAATAACATGGCGTTCTATAACGTGGGACTTGCCGGAGATGAGGTTTTAAGATGTGCCATGGAACGTGACAAGCATCTTGAAAGAGTTGAAGCAATACTTGATGAAGCCAAATCAAAAGGACAAACGAAATTGGATTATAAACAAGAGAAAAAAATCCGCAGGGAAATGTTTAAAGCTGAAGAATATGATTTGAAACGCATAGAATATGCAAACGCACTAACTCAGGCAAGAAAAGTTAACGAAGAAAGAGCAGCTGAAAAAGGGCCAGAAGTCTTGGCCGCATATAAATATTTATATGATATGCCCGGCGAAAGCACAAAGTAGAAATTTCTTTTGCCTATAGCATATTACCCCCCTCGGGTATTTTAACAATTATCTTAATGTTATATTCTGTGATAAACTAAAGGAGGAGTTTGTTATGAATAGAAACATTGCTGTAATTTTATTGATTATGTTGGTACCGGTTTGTGCGTACTGGGGACTCACTCGTGATAAATCTTTTACCGCACTCCCGGGAATTGCATCAAACGGCGCCGAAATTATTAAATTTTCATCTCCTATGTGTTATGAATGTCAGGAGCTGGAAAAAATATTCAAAGAAATTTATCCAAACTATTCTGACAAAGTCAGTTTGAAGAAAATTGACGTTACACAAAAAGACAAAGCTACAAAAGAACTTATCAGGGCTTACAATATAAAGCTTGTGCCGACTTGTGTTTTCAAAGACAGCAACGGTAACGTAATAAGAACAACTGAGGGTTTAATTCAGCCAAAAATTCTTGAGAATTATATAAGGGAACAAATGAATGGATAACCTTATTAACATATTTTCATCCCCTGAACAGGGTTGGTATACATTGCTATTAATATCATTTATGGGAGGTGTGCTGGCATCAATTTCACCTTGTTCTCTTGCTATGCTGCCTTTAATAATTGGTTATGTCGGCGGATATTCCAAAGAAACACCCTACAAGATATTCTTACAGTTGTGCTGCTTTATTTTGGGAACTGCAATAGTATTTTCAATTATAGGAATAATATGTGCCGTTACGGGTAAAGTTTTTGCATCGGCTTTTGGCGGATATTTTACCGTAATTATTGCATCAATTTTATTAATTATGGGATTAAAATTATTCGGACTTTTGGATTTTGAAATTCCCACAATAATAAAAGCAATGCCGCAAAATAAAAACAATTCAATATTTTTGTATCCTGTGCTATTAGGTATGACTTTTGCTCTTGGCGGAACACCTTGCTCAACACCGATTTTGGCGGGCATCATGGCATTTGCAGCTATTGGCAAAAATATTGCACTTGCGATTCTGATGCTTTTTGCGTTTTCAATCGGGCAAGGAGTTATCATCGTTCTGGCCGGATTATTTACTTCTGTTTTGAAAAATATGAAATCACTTGCAGTGTTCACGGAGTGGGGACTAAAATTCAGCGGACTGCTTTTAATTGCGGCAGCTATTTACCTCTATATAATAACATTCGCACCTTTATTATAATTTTTGAACATTCTCATATCAATTTCGTTTACATCATGTACGAGGCGATACAACTTAATATAGGAGACTTTAATTATGACAGAAGAAATGAATGAAGAAAAACAATGTAAATGTTTGTGCCAATCAAAGGAGTTTAGGGATTTTCTAAAAATCGCACTGGGAAGCTTTGTAGGTGTATTTTGTGCATTATCACTATTTGCGGCTTTGCATAAACCACCGATGCTGCCATGCCCGTTCGGCAGAATGATGCCTCCTCCGATACATCACGGACAACATTTTGATAGAGGACAATTTAAAAATATCCACAAAATCAAAATGGAAAAAAGAAACTTTGAAAAACAAATTCCTGTAAGGGTTGAGGTTGAACAAAACGACTAATTTCTGATTTTATTAAAAAGTCGTGCTCTGTAATCGGAGTACGGCTTTTTTATTTAACAGTTTTTAGCATATATTTTGTACAGGTTTTGGAATTATGATTTTGGAATGCAATGTTATAACATTCCTCGACAACCTTATTATAGGCCTCTTTATCATCCAAATAACTTTCTATCTTAAAAGTTAAATCCGAAAAATCTTCATAATAAGGCATATGACCTTCAAACAAAGCAAGCTCATCTCTGTAATCGCTAATCATAAGACGTTTGCAAGCTACAGTTTGAAACGTCCTGTAGTTAAGCGAAGATATACCCTGCGCATTTATATTAAAAACAATTTTAGCATTATTAATTGCTTTCGCCATATCTTCTTCATTATCAATAAATCCTTGATAACACAAATCTATAAGCTCTGGATATTTAGAACGTTTTATTGCATCTTCACGATGTTTTTCAATCGCATACCAAGCAATTTTTAAATGCGGGAGCTTTAAAACCAATTCTTCGAAAAAGCTTAATCTGTAGTCTGTATCAAGCCGTCCCGCAAACATTATGTCAAATTCCGGTTTAATTCCCATATCTTTATATATTTCAAAATCAACAAAATGAGGCAAGTAGTGAATATTCTTAAAAGTTTCATATGTTGTGAGAATTTTATCCCAATAAAACGTATAATTATCATCGTCTTCAAGATATGAAATATATTCATTCCAGTATGGGCCTGAAGTCTTACTCCTGATGTCATCCGAAAAATAATTAACGGACGGGCATTTCAATTTGTTATCAATTTTTATTTTTAACCCCGAAAAATCATATCCCAAAATTTGAGAATACTCTGATTCAAGAACCTCAGGTAAATTTTTATCAAACAATTCATCATAAACAACGACATCACAATTATTTTGTCTATAGCCGTCAATTATGCTGTTCATCGTGAGTCTTCCGCCTATGCTTATCGGAAGTATTGCCAAAAATTTTTTCTTTTTCTTTTTCATAAACTCTCTATTCTTGTATTTTATCACTTTAAGTTGCAATTCACAAGTGAAATAATAATATGGCTCCTTAAAGAGAGTTTTAACTGTGAATAGTTTTTATTGTATAATATTACCAAAAGAGAGGTAATTAATTATGCAGGTATCTTTAAATTGGTTAAATGATTATATCGATTTATCCGGAATTGAAGTGAATCAAATAGCTCATGAGCTTACAATGAGCGGATTAGAAGTTGAAGAAGTTGAGGAAGTAAGACCTAAATTTACAAACATAATAACAGCAAAAATTGAAAAAATTGATGCACATCCTAATTCCGATCACTTGCATCTTGTTACCATTAACACTGGAAAAGAAATAAAAACTGTTGTTTGCGGAGCTCAGAATATTCAGGAAGGTCAGATTATTCCTTATGCTTCAGTAGGTAGCAAAGTTTTGGACAGAAAAACCGGTGAACAATTTGAACTCACACCCGCAGTGATTCGAGGAGTGGAATCTCAAGGCATGCTTTGTTCTGATGACGAATTGGGAGTCGCAGACAGAAATTACCAAGAAGAAGATGGTATTTTAGTATTAAACAGAATTTTCCCTAACATTGGCTTAGGTGTGAATCTCGAAGACGTGTTGGGGTTCGAAAAAGATTATATTTTGCACACCGCTCCAACCGCTAACAGGGGAGACGAAATGTCCGTTATCGGTATTGCAAGAGAATTAAGCGCATTATTTAACAGACCTCTTAAAACACCTGAAATCAACCCAGAACTAAGAAACAAGCTGTACAACAATTTTACAGTGGAAATAAAAGATTCCGACATTTGCAAATATTATTCAATAGGTGTTTTAAAAGATATAACTATAAAACCCTCACCTGATTGGATGCAAAAACGGCTTTCCGCTTCAGGAATGAGAGCAATAAATAATGTAGTAGATATTACAAACTACGTTATGCTTGAATACGGGACACCTTTACACGCATTTGATTATGACAAATTAAACGGATATTTATGCGTAAGACGAGCAGAAGAGGGCGAAAAAATTATTACTCTCGATGAAGTTGAAAGAAATCTTACCAAAGATTCCGTTTTAATTGCTACAAAAGAACATCCTGTATGTTTGGGCGGTGTTTTTGGCGGCTTAAATTCGGAAATCGATTCCAATTCTAAAAATTTAGCATTGGAAGGCGCATACTTCCCTCCTGCAACAACCAGAAGAAGCGGACGTAGTGTCGGATATCGTTCTGAAGCGTCAGCAAGATATGAAAGAGGAGTTGATATAGAAGCGGTTAAATACGGACTTTTAAGAGCAATTGAATTGCTTATAAAATACGCCGATGCAAAATTTGAAGGGGTTGTTTCAACAGGAAGCAACGAATCTGAACCAATAGACATAACCTTGAAATACTCTCAAATTAAACGTCTTTTAGGTTGCGAAATCGATTCCGAAAGATGCCTTACAATACTTGAAAATTTGGGTTTTGAAATACTCGGGAAAAATGATGCCGCATGTAAAGTCAGAGTTCCTTCTTTCCGTTCTGATGATGTAACTCGTGAATGTGATTTAATCGAAGAAATTGCACGTATAAACGGCTATGATAAAATCACGCCGACTTTGCCAAACAAAACAAATCCTGCAGAAATTTCCAATATGGAAAGAGTTTTAGCAAAAGTTCATAACATAATGCTGGGCTCCGGATTAAATGAAATTCAAACATCATCGCTAATCGGAAAACCGTTACTAGACCAATTCAACATGACTTTTGATGAAGAAAAAGCAGTTTATGTTGAAAATCCGGCATCAGAGGATTTTGCTATGCTCCGCCAAACAATGGCTGCAAGCGTATTGAATTGTATGAAATACAATTACGACAATGGACAAAAGGATTTTTGGGGATACGAAATCGGAAGAACATATTTAAAAATTACTGAAGCTGATGAAAAGAATTCCGGTGTAAAAGAAACTTTGGTTTTGGCAGGGGTTATCACAGGAAATGTACAAAAATCTTTGTGGCAATGTACGGGTAAAGTCGATTTTTACACTGTTAAAGGTGTCGTTGAAAAAGTTTTGGATGAATTTGGACTCACAAGAAGAATAAAACTTTCACTTCTCGCAGATTCTCCACTCGCAGAATCTCATAAAGGACTTCATCCTTATAAGACTGCCGTATTTACAATGCTTGGAAAAACTCCTGAAATCATAGGGTATTGCGGTGAAATTCACCCCGAACTTAAAAATAAATTAAAACTAAATCAAGATGCATATTTATTTAAACTTGATTTGAATATGATATGCGAAGGCGTAAATGAAACAGTTCCCCGTTATAAAAAACTTCCGCAGTTCCCTGAGGTACAGCGTGATCTAGCGGTAATTATTCCAAAAAAAACAACTTGGGCTGATTTGGAAAAAGTTATAAAAAAAGGAGTGGACAATAAAATCTTTACGGGATGTGATTTGTTTGACTTGTACGAAGGTGAACACGTTCAAGAAGGATTCAAATCGGTTGCATTCAGAGTAAAAATGCAGGATGCAAATGCCACACTTACTGATGATGAGATTGAAGCTCAAATGGCAAATTTGCGTTCCGTGTTAAAGAAAAACTTTGAAGAATTATCATTCAGAGAATAATTCTATGTTCGGATTTTTGGAAGTTATAAAAAATGAAATTTTGTCTTATTTTGTACCGGAAAAAATGGAGTACAAAATTACAGGCAAGTGTTTAAAATGCGGAAAATGTTGTCGTTATATGTACAGCTTTGACACTTATACAACAACTGATTTTAAAATCTTACAATTTCTTTTTCCGGCATACAAAAGGTTTTATATAAGAGGGAAGGATGAATTCGGGAATTTTATTTTCGCCTGTAAATATGTAACCGAGGAGGGTTTATGTTCGGTTTACGACAAACGACTCCGTATGTGCAAAAAATACCCTGCGCCAAGTATAGGATACCCCGGTAAGTTGCATGAAGGTTGTGGTTATAAGGTTGAAGACAAAAGTTTTAAAAGTTATCTCAATAAAAAATCGTTCGACTAATTGCCAAACGATTCTTTTATTATTTACTACTATTAATTACTTTCTTTAACTTGATTATTTTTACCGAAGAAGTGTAATCTCCCTAAATTATCTTTATAAATCGATTTAGAGTTATTAACGCCTGAATCTGATCCTGTATATGGATTGTAGTCAGACATATCTTTTTCAATATATCTATAATTTGTTTTGTACCCTGCATTAGGAGATTCATCATATTTTTTATTTATGTCAGACACATTTATTTCTGATGATTGGGTCGTTTCAACAGCTTCCCCATCAGATTCACTATAACTTTCTTTTGTACTTATAAAAGTTTTTTGCGGCTTATTCAACGCATCCGCTTGCGCCGCACCATTGCTGAAATTGTTATATCCTGCAAATCCGTAGCCGGTTCCGAACAAAGAAGTTTGCGAATATGCATAAGCAGTTCCCATCATAAAAGTCGATACTGTTGCGACTGCGATTAATTTTTTTAACATTATCTTCCTCCTTAGCTTTTATTATACATGACATTATAATACAAACCCGAGGATAAATAAATTTGCTACTTAATACTATTTAACAACTCATCCGTAATATCTTTTCCACCAAACAATACGACACTTTTTGCAAAAACATATTCATAATTATCTTTTTGGGCTTTTTTTGAAATCTCACTTTTAATATTTTTTTCAATAACAACAAGTTTGCTATTATATTCTCGTTCAAGCGCCTCTCTGTTTGTATTAAATTCCTTCATATACTTATCCTCAAGAAGCAAAACTTTTGCAGGGTCTTTTTCGTTTGAAATCTCTCCTCTGGCATTCACAATTATTTTGTCTAAATCAGCCATTTTTTTAGCATGTTCTTGTTTTAACTGTTTCACCTGCGAAGAATTTTCAACAATTCTGTTCAAGTCTACAACTGCAACCTCTTCAGAAGCAAACACAGGTAAACTCGATAACATCAGCCCCAAAATTAAAAATTTTTTCATATAATAATCCCCTTTTCTAAAAACGTTATAAAAAATTAAAACAATAATTTCTATTAGTCTATAGGGTATTTATATGATTGAATTCATTATAGATTTAATCTAAAATATAGTAATGATGAGAATTTTATTAGCAATATTCTTAATAATATTCAATGTCGTTCCTGCCATGGCAGAAACGAAAAATGATATTCAAAAAAATTCCAATCTTATTAGAGAGACTTATAAATTAAAAGGTCAAATCGAATACAACGACAACGAAGTAGAAACTATCTATCTGGATGAAGATATAGAAAAGCCGCAAATAAATATTCCTCAAAAAGCTCTTTCTATTCCTGTAGGGATGCTCAATATAACCTCAAATACAAACACCTCGAGGAGTGCACTTGCAAGGTCTATGACATATAGAACTGCCTTAACGGATATTATGCCTTTAAGCGGAAGTATCACTGAAAGTTACAGGGGCTTTTCTTACGGGCAAACCTGGGGACAGGAGCTTTCTTATGCACAAATGGAAGATACAACTTCGTTCTTTGTAAGGTATGACAGCTTGCGTTATTTTTCAATAGCCGGTTCTATAAGACAAGCATCAAGTCAAGATATCGGAACCCAATATAATATATTAAGAATATCTCCGGAATTACATTTGACGAAAAGATTAACCCTAAGAGATTCATTCAGCAGTTATATGAATCTTCCTAAAAATAAAAATGAAATTACAATTGTTTATACACCGGAATTAAAACGTTTTGTAGACTCTTTGAAATTCGAATTAGGGCTTGCGCAGTCATATTATGCTGACGGCAGACAGAGTTCTGCATTGACATTCTCGACCGGATTCAAGTTGTAATTAATCTAAAATTTTTATATAATACGGACTATGAATAATAATAAACCACGGCAAAAACAATCAACTAAAACTGCAGAGAAAAAACAGAAAAAGGGAAACTCCGCGAAGAACGGAAATAACAATAATGTAGGAAGTTCTTCAGGCGGGTTTTATTATTCATTCCTCACGGTAGTTTTGTTGTTATGTCTTATTCAAATAACAATCAGCGCAGTTTTAAACATTTCCAAAATCGTATCTTACAAAGCAAAAATTATACAAATAACCAATACAAGAAATGCCGCACAAGCACTAAACGATCAGCTAAAAGACAGTATCAAAAACTTTTCAAATGTCGCTGGACTTGAAGCAATTGCCAGAAACAATCTCAAAATGTCTTCGGAAGATGAAGTTATGGTTATAATAAACGAACCAAAGGAAGAAGAATCAAAAAAGAAATCCAAAAAATTCGGTATCTTTTAGAAATCAAGAAAAATACTCGGTTTCTCTAATAATATTATAAAAATATTCTAATCTAACTTTGTCGCATAAATACCAAAATCCGATAAGCACCTCGAAAGCAGTTGCAGGTCTATATGTTGCCTGAATATTTTTTCTGCCGACAGGAATCGATAAATTTCTCGCACGCCGGACCATTTCGGATTCTTCTTCGGTTAAATAAGGGGTAATTAAATCCAGCATTTCTTTTTGGAAAGATGCATTCACTCTGTCTGTGGTAATTTTATGCAGTATTTTTGTATTAGAAGTCTTTTGAATTGTGTATTCTCTGACAAAGACTTCCCAAACAGCATCTCCAATATGTGCATAATTTTTTAAAGGAATCTGTTCATTTTTCATAAACTAATTTTAGCATAAATCCAGTAAACACATGTATTTGAGGGGTATTTTTTGAATACATGTTAAGTTTTGTAACACAAAATTTTCCCGCAGATATTGCGTTTTCAGACATGTTAAAAATTTTTGTAACAAAAAAGTCAATTTCGTAATCAAACATGACTTTATATATATAACACGGGAAATTGGATTATAAATTTGTATTTGTAATCTATCGAGGAAAAGAGAATTTAATAGAGAAAGAGAATAGAAAGGAGACATTAAAATGTCAAACGAGGGTACAGTTACAACAGTAAATGATAGCAGACACTACATTAGAATAGGCAACAAAGTAGTTAAAAATGAACCAATGCCGGAAAGAAACATTAAAGTATTTGGTCACTATACTAATTTGGACAGAAATGGCGAACTTTTTATCAAAGAAGTAGATAATGCAATGAAATTCGATTTGGTAAGTCCTGAAAATCTTAGCGTATTTTTAGATGAACATGTTTGTGATGATAATTTAAGAACAAAAATCGATGGTTATATCAATGAAATCAAAGCTATTCAAGACCCTAAAGATTACAAGAAAATGTACGACAGCACTAATGATCCGATTTTTAAGCGATTACTCGGAGTATACGTCAGAGGTGAAATTAAAAAAGCTATTGTAGATTTTGAAACAACAATAAAAGATAATAAAATAACAAGTTTTGAACAACAATTAAATCTTGTTAAGCACGGTTACTATTACGATAAAGACGGTAACAAGGTAGAAGTTGCTAAACCTTCCGATAGAAATTATTACCAAAAAGAGGCAGCAAAAGCATTCGAAAACAGTGTAATTCCTGGTGAAAAGGAAATCAGAATGCTTGCTATAGTAAAAAAATTAGAAGAAGATGGCTCTCTTGACGAAGTAGACAAAAAGAAAGATGTCAGAGAAGTTATAGTAGCTAAGGCAGAAGAACTATATGGAAAAGATGCCGAATTTGAAAAATATGTAAACAGCCGAAAAGACATCCAAAAGCTCGAATTAAGACGTAGCGATGTAGTCCAAAGACGTGAAGAATTAAAACACATCTCTATGGATGAAATGAAAAAAGAATTAAAACAAGGCACAATAGACGCAATTAGTTGTTATTTGGAAAAACATGTTGTAGAAGAAAAAGATGGCGTAAAATACTACGATTTAACCGCTTTATCTGACGCAATACATGAGGGCTCAGGAGCTGACTATCGGGTTAATAAAAATAATACAATAAGACCTTATTGCGAAATCGAAAGTGCCAGAAGAGAAATTATAACTGATGATATTGCTGATTTCTTACTTTTTGATAAAGCAGGTGATAGAAAATATACAAAAGATTTAATAAAATTCTGCGACTATAAAATAACAGGAAGAAACCACAAAATGAGTCTTTTAGGAACTGCTCAACAGGTTGGTGCCGGAGTTCTTGGAGGTTTAATTGGATTCTTAGCTTCTAATAGAGACGTTAGAGTTCATGTACTGGATGAAAACAATACAACCGTAAATATTGGTGGTTTAGGTACGATAAGCACAACTACAAATTTGGAATCTCTTGCTGAAATCACAATAGGCGAAATTGCAGAAGCAGCTGGCTGGGGAGCTGTTGGTGGGCTTGGCTTAGCTCTAGTTAACGGTATTATTGGGACAGCACCGAGTGAAGATGTTTGTGATGATATCTCATACGTTGTAAAACATAAGAATGAATTCAAGGATTGGCAAACATGCTTGGATACAAGAATCAAAGTTCATCCGGAAAAAGCAGATTTTATCAAAAGAGAAATGACAGCATATCCTCCTAAAGAAGATGGTACTTGGGATATTGATAAGTACATCCAAGACAAATACGCTGCAGCCGGCAATGCTATACAAAACCCGGATGAATGCTTGGGCACAAGATTGCAAAATGCTCCGGAAGTAGAAGAACCGGCAGAAGTTAAACCAACCATGATAGCTACTGTTGAAGAAACAGAACATGTTGAAAAAGTTAGAAATACAGATGATTTATTTAACAAAAAAGCTAATAAAACAACTTGGTCAAGATTGGTTGATTTGTACAGCTGTGATGATAACAATTCACTTCTGGTAAAATGTGGCGGCAACAGAAACAAAGCAATAAGAATTCTTAAATTAATACAAGCTCTTGATAATGATAACTATACATTTGAAGAATTGGAAACAATGTACAAAATATCTATTATTAAAGATCCAACTATCAGAGAACAACAACTTAAAGCAATTAAAGGCCTTGATTATGACAAGTATATTGAAGTAAGAAACGCTTCCCTTATGCCTGATGAATTATGGCTCCCTGCAAAAATAGGTGACATCGAAAGATGCGAAATCAATAGAGAAACAGAACTAGAATTGCTTCCTTTAAAAGATGAAATTGAAGACAAAAGCGGTAAAGTAAAATCCAATGGTCCTGTACAACACTTTAACGAAAATCCTGTAAAGACAGAAACGGCTAAAGTTGCAGTGATTGATGCTAATGGTGATGTTGCCTTACAATATACATTACCAAACAGAGAAATCGCAAATGATTCATTGAATGTTTTAAATAATCGTTATGGACTTGGTTTAGATCCTGATGGTATAGAAGAATTATTCACTACTCCGGAAAATTTTGAAAATACATTGAAAAAAGACGAAAAATAAACAAAAAAAATAAACAAAAAGGATGACTAAAAGTCATCCTTTTTTGTTGCGCAATCTATCCCAAATAATCAAACAATTCCCCAACAAGATAATTTTATTCAAATCGTATCCGAAATAGAATTGTTTTGTTAAAGAAAAAGGAGGAGTTATGACGAGTATTTGCGCAGCGCCCGTTTATGCGCTCAAAGAATTAAACAATCTTTTTATAGAATTGACTGCAAAAAATTGCAACCAGCATTGCAAAAATTGCTACATAAATTTTGGTACAACAAAAAATGTTAAAGATTTTATCTCAATTGATTTTATAAAAAATGCACTTAATGACACAGCCAATGAAAATATAAATTGCATTTATCTCACAGGAGCAGAGCCGATGACTCATCCGGATTTTAATGCAATTCTCCGACTTTGTTTAAAAAGATGTTCCGTTTGTATTTGCACTAACGGAAGTTTTCTAAACGAAAAGAAAATACGTTTCCTGAGTAAAGTTGAATCCGAAGGTGAGAATCAAATCGTTTTTAAACTTTCAATTACACATTTTGATGAAATGGAAAATGATAAAATAAAATACAGAGGGCATTACAGACAAATAATTTTTGCACTTAAAACTCTTTCGAG
Organism: Candidatus Gastranaerophilales bacterium; assembly: GCA_905236055.1. Lineage (GTDB taxonomy): Bacteria > Cyanobacteriota > Vampirovibrionia > Gastranaerophilales > Gastranaerophilaceae > CAG-196. The sequence goes on from CAJOOA010000063.1 coordinate 12,298, forward strand.
ATTCAATTTTAATTCTGTTTTATCAGTACAAAATTATTACAAACTCTCGGAATCGGAAATTATCCAAAATTTAGAAAAAATTTTTAGTGAACAAAATATTTTTAATACGGATATTCAGATAATATGTTCCCATCCGGATTTTTATGATGAAAATTTTGTTACTCCTGCTAAAAATACGGATTGTATGTCGGGAAGAATTTTAACCTCAAGCGGAATATATTCTTGCCCATTCCTCGCGGGAGATTATCGAGGCAGATGCGGTTCTAATTTTAAAGATTATTCAAAAAATATTTCTGCCGAATCAGAATTTTGTGCGACCTGTTCAAAAAATATTTTCCCCATGTTTACAATAGGATAAGTGTAAAAAATACACTATAAAAAGCTATATAAATCTTATATAACGAGGGTTTTAGTGAAAATGGGGTCGAAACTTAGTAAACAATTGTAACATTATTCAGTTGAATTAATACTATAGAGTTACTTTTTTTATGATATTGTGTTATAAATAACATATAAAATTATATACGCGAAGAAACGAATGGAGGCAAAAATGTCAATCGGACAATTCGTATTTATGTTACACAGCCATCTGCCTTATTACAGAAAAGCCGGAATGTGGCCTTTCGGAGAAGAAAATCTCTACGAATGTATGGCGGAAACTTATGTTCCGTTATTGAATGCAATTTCGGAATTGTATGAAGAAGGTATAAAAGCAAAATTAACAGTAGGTATCACTCCTATCTTAGCCGAACAATTAAATGATGAACACTTACAGCAAGGTTTCTTGAAATACATAGATGATCAAATTACTGCTGTCGGAAAAGATTTGGAAAGATATCCGGATCCTAATGTTGCTCATTCGCAACATCTTAAATATTTGGCAAAATATTATTTTGATCTTTGGAACAAGCTTCGTGATGATTACGTTAATAAGTATGAAATGAATCTTGTTAAAGCTTTCAAAAAATATCAGGATTTAGGTTGTATAGAAATTACAACATCAGGTGCAACTCACGGGTTCTCACCTTTGCTTGCAACTGACAGCAATTTGAATGCACAATTCAAAGTAGGTCAGGATACAACCAAAAGATTATTCGGGCATAAGGCAATGGGTGCTTGGTTACCTGAATGTGCATACCGTCAAGGTTATGAATATGTTGGCAGAGACGGTAAAAAACATTGGAGACCTGCTATTGAAGTTACTCTTCAAAATAACGATATCCACTATTTCTTTACAGAATCTCACGTTATTGAGGGCGGTAATTCGATAGGTAACAGACGTGTCATAGGTGTTTACGGGAACATCGAATATATTCCGTTACCTGACAGACCGGCTACAGGTTATGATACATATTCAGCTTATTGGTTACCTGATGCACAGGTTGCTGTTATGGGAAGAAACGACAGAGCCGGCTATCAAGTTTGGTCTGCTGCTGACGGTTACCCTGGTGATGGATGTTTCAGAGAATTCCATAAACGTGATGACAAATCAGGTATGCATTATTGGAGAATAACATCACCTACAACCGATTTGGGCGACAAGATGTTATACGATCCTGTTTTGGCATTCAACAAGATTAATGAAAACTCAGATCACTACACAACATTGATTTATCATATGATGAACGATTATAAAAAAGCCAAAGGAAAAGACGGTCTTGTAATGGTTTCATTTGATACAGAATTATTCGGACACTGGTGGTTCGAAGGTGTTGAATTTATCAAACAGGTTATCAGAAAATTCAACAACTACTTGCCTGAAGTTGAAAGAATGACCGCTGGCGAATATATTACAAAATATCCACCGGTAGATGCTATTCAAATTCCTGAAAGCTCATGGGGGCAAGGCGGACACTTCTATGTTTGGATGAACCATTTGACAGAATGGATGTGGCCGATTATTCACTCTTGCGAAAAGAGAATAAGTGAAATCGTTGATAATTATCCTGAAATTCCTCAA
>CAJOOA010000064.1 GCA_905236055.1 Candidatus Gastranaerophilales bacterium
ATACACCTCAACAAGCGTAAATAATCAGGTACAGCATTTCTTTAACGTCACTTTGAAAACATCTTTGGAAGCATTAAGAAAAAATCAATAAATATAATCAACTGAAGGATATTAATTTAAGGAGTAAAAAATGCATATCTATCCAATTAACACAAGCATTAATAATCAAGCTTCTTTTAAAGCGTTTCTATTGAAAGATAATGTTGAACTAACAGATTCTGTTAACGGCGAACCAATAAATGCTGCAATTGTAGAGCTAGAAACAGAGCCCAGAGAACTCATTGCAGATGCACGTTACAGAGCAAGACAAAAAATGTCAAATGAAGAATTTGACAAAATTCTTACTGATAAACTCCTTAAGTTTGAAGATAAATATAGTGCATTGGATGAAATAGCTAATTATGAGAAGAATATTTATTTTGGCGATTATAAGTTTATGAACGATTTAGCAGAAAAAGGTACACTGCCGTACATTAGAGAAATTAATAAAAGAATCCAAAGTACAAATTTGTTTAATAGAGAATTTGATGATAACAATGCAATATCAATAGGAAAATATTGGCATGATTATACGAATGGAAAGATGGATATTGTTCCCTCAAAAAATTATGGCTTATCGGACAAAAAACTCGATGGATACATAAAAACAGGATACCCATGGAATCTTTCCCCGATTGACAGTTTTATTCCCCTATATTTTGATTCACAACCAAAACGACAACGGATTTTGCTTGCCGTAAATTCACAAAATGACGGTAATTATAGAGATTTAAAGCCCGATACGAAAGTATACGGCTTGGCCGAAATTTATACTGAAAGAGCAATGGATGCAATTGAAGGTTATTGTACCGGGAGAGAAAAACAATTTGCGGAAATTCGTAATGATGAAAAAGAATTGGATAATTTTATAAAGAAATGGGCTGATACTGCAGATAGAAAATATATTGAACTGTTTGATAAACTTCTGTACAGAATTTTACATAAGAACGGAATTTCAGAAAATGAATTTTTACAAAGTACTTATATCAAATCCCCAAAACAGCTAGGAGAGGAAGCGATTAATGATTTATACTTAAAAGACAGCAAGATAGAACCAGTACACATATCTTCCATAGGAATACTTAGCCATATCAAAGGCACCGGAAAAGCTCTTTTAAAAACAATATGCGAAAAAGGTAAATATTGCGGCGTGGAGGTTAATACTTCCGACTTAATGACAGAAGGATTTTTCGCTAAATACGGATTCAAAAACATCCCCGGCTTGAAAGAAAATAAATTATTTAAGCCAGGTATTTTCAAAATGTTTCATTAATAAAATAAGTTTATAAAAAGCGGTGTGTCTTATTCAAGCACACCGCTTTCTTGTGTACAACCTATTATTTATTCAATTTCTCCCGCAGTTTTACCATATTTTCTGATTGTAGCATTTAAGAGATTTTCGTGATGTTTATCTCTATAAATTTGACATAAAAGCTTGTATGCATATTTATTATACGGATTTTCTCTCAAGAGTTGTTCAAGTTGTTGAACAGCTGTATTTGAACGCTTCATATAATAATTCAACAAGGGAGGAAGTGTAATCGTTAAATCATTTTCATCAGTAGCCCATGCAATATCTGCAGCACTTTTCGCATCATCAAACATTTCTGCATCGAGATACATTACCGCAACTTCGTAGTATACTTCCGAACGGCTTCTGTTATCAGTTTTTGACTGAGCAACAATCTGGTATTCACGTGCAGCTTTGTCATATTGCGCACGTTTTCTTAATTGTTCCGCAAGTGCCAAATGAGATTCAACATCTGTTCCAACATATTCGTTTAGGTCAGTATTATCATCAACCGGAACATTCAATGTCGCAAGAATTTCAGAGGATGTAAATAACAATGCTTTTTCGCCTTCTGAAAGAGGAACATTTGTAATATCAGGAATTGTTGCATAAACCAATGCAAGCGTTTTTAAATCTCTTGTCGTAATTTCTGTATTAAATTTCGTTCCAACAGGATACATAACGTCATAAATACTAGGGCTTGCTCCTGTTAAACCAATTGAATGGCCTATCGTTTGCAATGCTGAAGAATAAAGTTGTTTAGAATCGTGACTATGACCTTTATCATCAGCCCTGCTGAAGGTTATAACAGAATTTGTAATAATATTATCTTTAACAGCGAATTCATGAACACCCATTGCTGAATTTGTTTGGCTTACACCTTTGAAATAACATTTAGTATCAGCTTGAGAAGAATCTTCAACAAATTCAAATCTTACTATTCCTTCGCTTGCTCTTTGCCATGCAAGGTATGCGTTCATAACAACTTCTCTGTAATATTCCGGAACACTTTTTGAATCTTCTATATAAACTTTTAACGGCATGGAAGCTGTGTTCCAACGAATAATTTTCCCGCCTTTGCAAATTTGTCTGTAATAACTGTCAATGACCGCTGCCTTTATGGTTTTTTGACTCATAAGTTTGTCATAACGTAAAGTAATTGCCGCAATTTTTTGCAGTCCGAAGTTTTGTTCTTGCGGAGCTGTCTGAACACTTGTAAAAGCAAATACTCCAAATGCAATCAGGAATGTACCAATAACCAGTTTTTTCATCTGTTTTAACCTCACTTTATCTAAAAATATTTTCCAACTAAATACAAAATTTATTTGTGATACCCTTGCGCTTATTCTACAACAGATAAAATAAATTTACAATTATTGAGTTTCATGATAAACTTCTAATATCAGGAGGGATATATGCACGAATACGTTTTTAAAATGAAAAAAGGCGACATTGAAATTGAACTCAAATCTGATGATTTGGAGTTTGTTGAAGAACAGTTAAACAAATGGAGAGAAGAACTCTTACAACAGGACTAGTAATTTAACTTATGGCTAATTATTCATTCATAATTAAAAAAGGGAAATATCGACTTGAATTAATTACTACGGACAGAGAACTTTTATCTGAGCAATTTGAGCAGTGGGTTCACAGTGCCGGTGATTATGTTTTGCAAAAGAAAATGCTTGAACATAAAAATGCTATGGATACCCAAATACAAGAAGAAGAAAAAATAACCCAAAAAAATATTGAAAAACAGATTCGCAAAACTGAGCCAGAAAAGGTTGAAATTAAAGAAGAGCCCGATCCTAAAAATGAAGAAACCCAATTGAAAGAAGATTTGGATATATTTTATTCCGTTCCTGCAAGTGAAACACCTGAAGAAGAATCAAAAACACAACCGTCAGAAAGTGTTTTTGACTCTATATTAGACAATTCCATGAAAAATCCGCAAACTGAAGTTTCATTTAAATCAAGTCCTTCCATCAAAAAAGACAATGCTTTTATTAATTTCATGGGAGACAAAAAAATTGACAAAAAAATAGATTATTTGCTTTTAACTGCATACTATTTTTCACAATTCGAACAAAAACCCCGTTTCACTCTTAAACAATTAAATTCAAAGTTAATGCAAAATTTGGCGGTCATTATTGACCATAGCGTACTACAAGAAGCAATTAACAGGGATTATATAGAATGTTTGCCGGATTTAACAGGTTTGGTTGGAGCGAGTGAATATCGTTTAACGGCATATGGTGAAAAAACCATTTTAGATGCCTAATTTTTAATAAAGGTTTTGATATTTTTAAGCACTTCTTCCGCAAACAACTCTTTCATTTCAATTCGCGGAGTATCTGAAGGTTTAATAATTTTATAAATTTTGTATTCCTTGGGAGTGTAAATGCAAGAATACATTAATCCCACCGGTTTATCTGCACTCCCTCCTGTCGGACCTGCAATACCTGTCGTTGAAACACAAATATCGGATTTTGTTAGTTCGAAAAGTCCTTTTGCCATTTGATATGCACATTCTTCACATACAGCGCCTTTTGTTTTAAGCAAATCTTCATTTACTCCGAGCAGCTGCATTTTTGCTTCATTTGCATAAGTTACAATATTAAGCGTAATATAGGCCGAACTTCCCGAAACATCAGTCAATTTTGAACTCAAAAGCCCACCGGTACATGATTCTGCAGTAGAAACGGTTAATTTCTTTTCTATCAATAATCTTCCGACTTCTTCCGCAATATCCATTAATACGTCGTCCTTTTTAAAATAACTTTAGAATGCTTGTCATACATATTATGTTTATACCAAACACCTTTAAAGGTTCCGTCCGGTTCAAAAATATATTGATTATCCTTTGATACATAATATACTGCGCTCACAGGTTTGCCGGAAACTCTGTATTGAATGGCATAATAAGGATACTCAGGATATTCACCATAAATGTAATCAACATATCTTAGGTGCCCCAAAGCATCATAATAATAGGATTTTGATACGTCTTTTTTATTTTGTAGTGCATACATATAAATGTATTTTTGATTTTTGTAATAAAATGCGGAAATTATATCTTCACCGCACTCTTCATGCCCCGCGGATGCGGCTAAATAATGTTCCATATGATTTTTATCTTTGCGCCTGTCTTTAATATCCGCCTTGATATCTTTTTTCCGTAATTCCGGGGCTTCAAAAATAATATCGTGAACTTCGTTAATTATAGCTTCCTTTTCAACATCTGTTTTTTTAATCCAATCGTATTGAATATCTGCAATGTAAATATCATTGTAGTTGGCGCAGCATAAACCTTGTGCAATAAAAACAGATATTAAACAAAATAAAAATTTCTTCATTGATCCTCCGCAAGATAATTATACCATATTTTTTAAATCACAATATATAGTACTAAATGCTAATGTTTGTAATGAAAAATACGGTTATTATGATATAGAATCCTCATCGCTCAAATATTTCCTCCCTGTTTTCGGGGAGGTTTATTTTTTTATTTCAAGTAGCAAAAAAAATTTTTACGTGTTTTTGTAAAAGTAAAGCCAAAAAAAAGGACGTGATAATATGTATACAAACCCCGTAAATTATTCTTTTAATTCAACATTTCAAGCAAAACCGATTTACCTTAAAGGTAAGAAATTAATTCCGCGTACAGAATACAAAGAACCTATTTTAAAATTGACAAAAAATGATGAAAAGAAAATAAATCTATTACAAAATGAGATTGCTAATCTTGAACTTGAGCACTTGAGTCTTGCCGAATATTATAGCCATAATGCAGCGGCAATATTACGAAGAGATAATTATGACAATGCTTTCTTCAAAATTAAAGCTCAAATTGATTCATTGAAAAATGAAATAGAAGATATTAAATACAATCGTCACCAAGAACAGATTTCAAAGTTAGGTAACTAAGGAACAGGGTCATATCCGCCTTCATTTAGCGGATGGCACCTGACAATTCGTTTTATTCCAAGCCAAGAACCTTTAATAAGGCCGTATTTTAGTATCGCTTGCTTGGTATACTCTGAACATGTCGGATAGAATCTGCATCTTGATGGAGTTATTGCAGATATTTTTTGATAAATTGATATAAAAAAAATCGCTAATTTTTTCAATATTGATTCCCTATTTTAGAGTAGACCATATTGTGGGATTATCGCCTGTGCAATCTATAATTTCTATTATTCTGTATTGAGGATATCCCGCAGTAGTAATGTGTTTAATCCCGTTGACGTCATTTTCGCTGTTAACACCGAATCCGGATACAACTGCCTTAACATTTTTATGTTTACCGAGCATTTCAAAATAGTCTTCACTCTTATAGGTTCTGTAAGCATCCTCATTTTTGGGCGGATAAATTGGAAAATGCTGTAATATCACGGCATTTTTGTCGGCATTTTCCGTTAATTTCGTATCAACAAATTGTATTACATCTTCTCTATAATATCCGAACGGAGTTTGAATAAATTCCTTCGCACCATCAGCAACAATAAAAACCACACCATTTTTCGCAAAAATATAATTTGGTTGTTTTATATTTTTGTGGGTTAAATTCTTAACCTTTTTCATATATTCAAGTTTAGTAAGGCCTTTTTTCTTATTCAAATCCTTATGTCCAAGTGCAACATAGCAGGGCGCATCTAATTTTTTTGTACTTTTTAAAAATTCAGCAAGATATTTTTTATCTGATTTTGCGATATTATTTCCCGTAAAAATTACAAAACTAACATCTTTCTGCTTATTTATATCTTTAACTGTGTTTTTGAAATTCTGAACAGAATCTTCCGAATATGGAGAAAATTTCAGGTTATCAATCTGTACAAATTTAATATCTGTCGCATAACTTTTTATTGTTGCAAATATAAAGAATGCCAAAACATATATAAATTTTTTCATAATTATCTCCCTAATACGATAAAATGATTTTACCATGAAAAGACTAGAAAAACTTAAAAAATAGGTTATAATAAACATGCAATGTATAATACGGAGTCGAAAGAGGTGTCTTTTAACTTCAGTAACAATATCAACCAGTTTAAAGCACAAGCTGCCTACAAAGACGGAAGCGGTATGGGCGGTGGCGGAATGTATTTCCAACAGCAAAAAAAACGTAAAGATCAACCGGAAGATGACATTTTTCAGTCAACAAGTAAAGATGAGGAAACTTCTTTTGATATCGACATAAAAGAAGAAGACATTCCGCAAGACACTCTATTTAACAAATTCGTAAATTGGTTCAGACCGCAAGACTAATTTAGATGCTTTTTGTTCGCTTATCTTCAATTTGTTTTTGTATACAGATTTGAGAAATATAATCTCTGTCTTTGTTTTGGATTTCTGTATATTTAAAAGATAACTTATAACCGGCTTCAACTTTTTCGCTTCTTACATAGCGGATTTTGGCAGATATAAGCCGTTCTTCTACCATCATTTCTATTTCTGCATCTCCTTCCGAAAAAATATGAACCGGTAAAATTATGCTTACCCCGTTTGCAGAAATATCAACTGTCTGAGCATCAAAGGCAGATCGCTGCCCGTTGTTATCAACATAATACACGCATTTGAAAGCAGCGGGAACTCTGAAATATTCTCTGCTTTGCTGATATTCCAAACTTTCTGGAGTTTCAATATAAAATGTAATATATGGTACTTTTAGAGAATAAGACTTAAGTATAGTTTTGGTTCTGTACAACCCTTCAGAACATACAATACTTAATGTAACTTGTTGAGGTGTTTTTATATTAAAATCGTCATCATATTTAAAACAAGCTGTAATTTCTCTTTCATCAATTCGTTTCAATGCAGCCCTCGTAGAAACCGGATTGCCTTCAGAATTAGCATATAATACTTTGACGTATTTTATATTTTCTAAGCTTAAATTAAACTTCACAGCTTCCCTCCGAATTTATTGTATCATACCGGATACTTTAATACAATCGGAACAAAAGTTTATGATACAATTGTAGTCATGAACGATTTTAAACATTATACCGTTATGCTCAATGAGGCCGTGGATGCGTTGGAATGTCAGAATGGCAAAATATACGTTGACTGTACTCTCGGAGGAGGAGGGCATAGTGAACTGATTTTGCAAAGAATTTCGCCTGACGGAAAACTTATAGCATTTGATATCGACGATGAAGCCATTGCATATTCAAAAGAACGGTTAAAAAATTACAAAAATCTTACTATCGTTAAATCCTCTTACACAAATATAAAATCAGAACTCAAAAAGCTGGGAATAGAAAAGATTACCGGTGGTGTTATTCTTGACTTAGGCGCCTCATATCATCAGTTAACGAAAGCGGAACGCGGTTTTTCTTTTTCTAAAGATGCCCCACTCGATATGAGATTTAATAATGACAGTGAGCTCACCGCTTTTACGGTTGTTAATACCTATAAAGAAGATGAATTAATACGTATTTTCAGTGAATATGGCGAAGAGAGGTTTTCAAAAAGAATTGCAAAAAAAATTGTTGAAGTTCGTTCTAAAAAGAGGATTGAAACAACTTGCGAATTGGCAAATATTATTTTGGGCGCAACACCAAGAATTAAAAGTTCTGTACACCCTGCTACAAGAGTATTTCAAGCCATTAGAATTGAAGTCAATAATGAGTTACAAAATGTAAATAATGTGTTGCATGATATATTGGATTTAATAGATGTTGGTGGTATAATTTCGGTATTAAGTTTTCATTCGCTGGAAGACAGAATCGTAAAAAAATTCTTTAAGTATGAAAGCCAAAGGTGCAGATGTAATGAAATGATTTGCAAATGCCCACCGCCTAAAATAGAGCTTGTTAATAAAAGGCCTATTACGGCATCAATGGAGGAGTTAAAAATAAATCCGCCATCGAGAAGCGCTAAGCTTAGAATAGCGAGATGTATTTCCTGATTGATTAGGGAGAAAATAGTTGGTATACGCCTTCAAAAGTTATAACAATAATCAGTCTTATAAAAGAGAAGATAACGGCAGTCCTTTGGATGTTTTGATTAAAAAGATTTCTGGAGAAACAGTTTCTCAATATCCGAAAAGGAAAAAAACATTTTTGGACAAATCTGTTCAAAATCTTGCCGTTAATAGTATAATAGAGGGGAATTTTCCCAAGGAGAACGTCGTACGACAAATGGCTATTAAACGTGTAAATAAAATGCTTTGTGTTATTTTGAGTATTCTTATTGCCGTTGTTATTGTAAGTTATTATTTCGTTATAACAAATGAGATGAAACTTAATGAGATTAGCAGACAAACCATCGTTTTAAACAATGAAAATGCGGAGTTGCAAAACAGGTTAGACAGTCTGAAATCATTTAACAACGTTGATAAAACCTTACAAAAAAATAATATGCTTCAAAGAGCAGGACAAGTTATTGAAACTAAAGCTATCGAAGTCGATTCAAGTGAAAGTGCCGTAAAAACTTCAAAAAGAAGATTGTTTAATTATGCAATCGGGTTTTAGGTTCTTCGCAAATGTGTGTGAATTTATTAAAAAATAAAACTTTTTTTAAACTCGTATGCGGAGCCGGCAATGAAGATTTGGAATCCGTGAAAAAGTGTGTGTACGTTTACGCAAAAGCCGGTTGTAAGGTTTTTGATTTATCTGCAAAAAAAGAAGTTTTGGAAGCAGCAAAAGATGGAGTGGATGCAGCAGGTATATCGGATGCATATTATTGCGTATCAGTAGGTATTAAGGGGGACCCGCATATTTCAAAAGCGGGAGTAAACAGCTCTGCTTGTACAAAATGTGGCAATTGCGCAAGAAATTGCCCAAACAGTGCAATTTATCCGCCCAATTTGGTTGATGAAAAAAAATGCATCGGCTGCGGAATTTGTGCACAAAAATGTCCGGTATCCGCAATAAAAATGTACGAAAAAGATGTTGATGTCAAAAATATACTTCCTGATTTAGTAAAAAATGGTGCAAAAATTTTAGAATTGCATATTATGGGACACGATAAGCAAGATTTGGAATACAAGTGGGAAATTATAAATAATTGCGCACCTGAACTTGCCTCTATTTGTGTCGATAGAGAAACGGTGGGAAACAAAGAAATTTTATCCCTTTTAAAAGAAATGCTCAATGCAAGAACACCATACACAACCATAATTCAGGCCGACGGAATCCCTATGAGCGGTGGCTCGGACGATTTTAAAACAACTCTGCAAGCGGTTTCTATGGCAGAGATAATTCAAAATGCGAATTTACCTGCCTATCTTACCCTATCAGGAGGAACAAATTCAAAAACGACAGAATTATGCCGGCTTTGTAACATTTCTCCCAACGGAATCGCTATCGGTTCTTGGGCAAGAAAAATTATAAAACCATATACAGATATGCCTGATTTTTGGGAAAATAAAGGAGCACAAAATAATGCAATCAAACTAGCTAAAAATCTTATTGACGCCAATTTAGGATAAAAAATATGCGGAGAAGTTTCTCCGCATATTATATTGTTTTACTTCCTTTTTACTTCACATTAGACAAAATACATTTTTTAGCTCTGTTGAGCGAATGTTCTTTGCCTAAAATTGCAAGAATTGCTGTCATATCAGCGCCGCAAAGACGTCCTGTAATAGCTGCTCTTATTGCCCACATTGTGAATTTCGGCTTATAACCTTTTTGTTCTTTAAAATCTCCTCTGAATTTTTCAAGTTTCTCATGAAGATTTTCTTCAGTCCATTCCCATGTTTCAGCTTGTTCGACAAAAGTGCGCAAAACATCTTGAGAAAGTTCTGTTTCGATATTTTCTTTCGCTTTTTCATCAAGCTCGACATCATCGCCGCCGAAGAAATACGTAACAGCATCGGTTATGTCGGAAAGCAAGGTCAAAGGTTCATAAGTAATTTCAATCATTCTGGTATATTTAGCATCCGTCATTGAAGAAAGATCATATTTTGTTAAATATTTTTTCAATTTTTCTTTTAATTCCTCAATCGGAAGCATCTTTATATAATGGCTGTTCATCCATTTCAATTTATCATATTCAAAAATGGAATTTGAAGATGAAATTTCATTAATTCTGAAGTCTTGAGCTATTTCATCAACTGTTTTTATTTCCTGTCCGTCTGATGGTGCCCAGCCCAAAAGTGCGACAAAGTTAAGCAGGGCATCTGTTAAATAACCTTGTTCAACAAAATCGGAAACTGCGGTTGCGCCGTGTCTTTTTGAGAGTTTACTTCTGTCCGGCGCAAGAATCATACCCAAATGTCCAAATTTCGGCACTTCAAAACCCAATGCTTCAAATATTAAGATTTGCTTATAAGTATTTGAAATATGGTCCTCACCTCTTATTACATGTGATATTTTCATAAGAGCATCATCAATGACAACCGCATAGTTGTAAGTTGGTGCTCCGTTTGATTTCATAATTACAAAGTCACCTATAAGGTTTGTGTCAACGTGAAGTTTTCCTTTTACCAAATCATCGAATTCAAGAATTGATGAATCATGAAATGCTTTTTGTGCTTTGGAAACATTAAATCTGATCGCCGGTTTTCTTCCTTCAGCACGAAATTTTGCTTTTTCTTCTTCCGTCAGATTTTCACATTTTTTTGAATAAACATATGCTTGTTTATTTTTTGTAGCTTCTTCCTTTTCTGCTTCAAGTTCTTCTGGAGTACAGAAACATTCATAAGCAAAACCTGAATCTAAAAGTTTTTGTACATACTTCGGATATATATCAAAGCGTTCTGATTGTGTGTATGGACCGTAATCCCCACCAACGTCAGGACCTTCGTCCCAATTTAATCCCAGCGCTTTCAGAGAATCAAAGATATTGTCAACGTATTCCTGACTTGTTCTCTCTGCGTCAGTATCTTCTATTCTCAAAATAAATTTTCCGTTATTTTTCTTAGCAAATAAATAATTAAACAATGCTGTCCTTGCCGTTCCTATGTGTAAATTACCGCTCGGCGAAGGAGCTATTCTTACTCTTACTTCGTTCATCTTTTATCCTTTCTTTTCGCACACAAATTATCTTACAAAAAAAAGTTAAAAACAATATAAATTCAAAAATCAATAATTTATAAAAACTTGTTACAAAAACATCGTTTCTAGGTGATTTTTACACTTGCTTTATATTGTGTAATATGTTAAGCTTGTTAGGTAAGATATATTAATATAGGAGAGAGTTTATCATTTTAATCAAGAAACGGATTAAATAGACCAAATATATGGTTTAAATTCTTTTCGCATATTGTATAGTTTAGAAAGGTATCATTAGATAGTTAGAAGTGAATATGAGAATGCATAAATATATGAAGGAATGCAATATTCCTGACTTGATGCTTACAATTAAGCAGGGATGTGGAAGGGTAAAAGAATTTATTTTTGCACATAAGAAGGGATCTTGGACAACGCTTAGTGTCCTGCTGTTGGTTACGACTGCCACTTTGATAACAAATGGCGTCAGAGAAGCCGAAATTACGAGCATAAGCGATTTGGGGTTGTCTGATTTGTCAACAGCAGCGGCTTCTGCGCAAAAAAGTGTAATTACAATTCCAAAGGGAATTGTTAAGGCAAACCCTTTTGTCCCATACAGGGATATTACAGAATCATCAAATGTAGTGCGTGATATACCTACTTATAACATTGTTGAACCGCCTGAATTTGTGAACGAAAATTCTGATGCTGCTCGTATAATGGATACAATAGTTTCAGGTATATTGTTTGATAAATTTAGTCCTTCTGCAATTATTAACATTGAAGGAACTGATTATCTTGTTAAAAAAGGTGATGTCGTGAATAATTATAAGGTTTTGAACATTACACGTGATTCAGTGTGTGTCCAATTAGGTTCCAATACATATAAAGCCGGAATCGGTGAAATATTAACTGAAGGGACTATGAATCACAATAATGTTCCTAATTTAAAAAACAAATTCGGAGGTGAAAATAATGGGTTACACTAATATAAAACGGGTTTTGTCTGCGGCACTGTTGATCGCTTTTACATCCCCAGCATTGTATGCAGTTACGAACGAATCCTGTTATAACGCTTATGCAGGTAACAGTTCGATGGCGTTATCGGGCGATGTTAGTTTGACCAACAGTAATCAGCACATTACTCTGAGTTTGAGAGATTCGGACGTAAAACAAGTTCTGCGCATGTTTGCTGACAAAGCCGGCATGAATATAGTTTTCCATGATTCTGTTAATGGTAAAGTAACTCTGGATTTAGTTGAAACACCTATTAATGAGGCATTTAATCTTGTTTTATCAGTTTCCGGATTAAATTATTACAAGCAAGGAAACACAATGATAATTATGGCAAAAAACAGTGCTGATAATGCCGCTTTTTCAAAACAGGAAATGATGGTATTCCCTGTTAATTATGTAAGTGCTCAAAGCATTGCTGATTTTCTTAACAAGAATGTATTCAGCATGAATAAAGCTGGTATTTCAGGTACTGAAGCCGCAACAGTTAACTCTGCAACAAACGAACTAATTGTATTTGGCATGCCATCAGATGCAGCTATTGTAAAAAAAGTTATCGAACAATTTGACAGAGAACCATATACAAAAACATTTGCAGTAAATCATACAACACCGGCAGAAATGGCGTCAATGATTTGCGATTTGCTTCTTCCATCAAGAGGAATGGGACAAGTAGGTGGTGATTCCTCTTCGGTAAGCGGTGAAGATAAGGGGAGCGGCGAAGAGGGTATGCCGACAGGCGGTGCTGCAGGTATTTTAACAGGTGCGGCAGCTGACTCCTCCGGTGGGAGTGCTGAAGCTTTAAAACTTGGTGAAGGCGTTGTAGCTTGTACATTATCAAGTCCAATGGGCGGTTCAATTGCACCTTTCAACGTTCAGAATTTATCAATTGCATACTTCCCGCAAAGAGGTACAATCACTTTAATGGGTGGCTCTGAAGCTCAAGCAAAAATGATAGAACATTTTATAAAAGTTAATGATGTTAAACAGCCACAAGCATATTTGGAAGTTTCCATTGTAGAACTTAACGAACAGGGTTCAAAAGAATTCCAAAATCAGTGGAATGTCGGTATGAAACATTGGCAGTTCAATTTTGACGGAACTAAATTCTCGGGCGGACGTCCGGGTGGACAAGCATGGCACACAAAAAGTGAATATATTTGGGATGGCGGCTCTAACTTGAATGGCATATTACAAGGAGAAGCTCCGAATGGCAACCCTTATCCGAATTATACATATGATGATTTGGGGAACATTACCGGTTTTGACGGATTTACGATTCCTCAACAAGTATTACGTACTGTTATGACTCAAGTTCCTTCTGTTCATATCAACTGGATGATGAATTATCTTATACAAAATCGTAAGGGCAGAGTTCTTGCTAATCCAAAAATCTTGATTACAAACGGACAAGAATCTGTTATAGACTTAACCCAAGACTATGTTGAAAAAGTTGATTCCGAGTTCTTATCAGCAGCAAGCAACGGTACAAGTACGGTAGGTTCAGTACAAAGAACGTATACAATTGGTAATAATCTGGGTATTAAGGTAACTCTGGTTCCGTTTATATCACCGGAGGGCTATGTAACACTTAATGTTAAGCCAAATTATTCAACGATTTCAGACCAAATATACTCACAAGGCGCTACCGGAACAAATGACCTTGTAGCAACGCTTTTAAGCAGAAGAGATCTGGATCTTAAAAATGTCAGAATAAAAGATGGCGAAACTCTTGTAATAGGTGGTATGCTCCAAGAAGTTGAAAATAAAACAGTTAATAAAATACCATTCTTGGGTGATTTACCGTGGATTGGAGCAGCTTTCCGTTCTACATCAACGTCAAAAACAAAATCAGAATTAGTAATAATGATTACACCCAGTATTATTAATGACAGCGAAGGTGCTATCGCCGATAGTGTATAATTGATTATGTCTAATCAACTTGAAAAATTAAAAAATAGTATAAAAAAAGAATATACTGATAATTTTGAATTAAACCTGATGAAATCATCAGGTTTTATTCCAGTTGATAAAAGACAAACAGATTTTTACGTGATTTTGAATAAAAATAAGGCCGGAGGTAAAGCCCAAATTGAAAATATTATTAAATCCAAGTATGAGGGTTTAACTCCAAAATTTATTCCGGTTGAAGCAAATGATTTTGAGAACCTTATTAGTTCTATAGTCAAACAACCCGCTGAAACAGAAGAACCTCCAACGGAAATAGCAGAACCAACTGCAGAAGATATGTTGGTCGGGATTGGATGGATTACAAAATCGCAATTGGCAGAATGTAAATCCGAAGCTGATCAAAAAAATATGCCACTCGATGCAATTTTTTACGAAAAAGGGTACTTATCTTCAGAAAAAATTGTTTCTTATTTAAAGAAAAAGTATGGCTGTGAAGTAATAACAAAGGCAAATATAAATGTAGACCATAAAATTCTGAAAATGCTTCCTGATGATTTTATGGAGAAAAAACATGCAATCATAATGTCAATGGAAAATGACAAACTTGCAGTTGCAATGATTAATCCGGATGATAAATATACCATACGTGAGATTTCATTATCCACAGGACGTTCTTTGAATGTATATGCAATTCCTTACAGCGAGTACGAAATGTTTATTAAAGAATTTACTTTAATGAAACAAAACGAAGAACATGCTAAGGAAACCGAACGCATTATTCAAAGTATTGAAGAAGAAACTGCCCAATACAACCAAGAAGAATCCCTTTGGACGCAAGTTGAGAAAGAGCTTCAAGATGCAAGTGGTAATGTCGCAAAATTCGTATACAAAATAATAACAGATGCTATTGATGCAAAGGCATCAGATATTCACATAGAACCAAGAATCGGTTATTACGTTGTTCGTGTACGTTCTGACGGTATATTAAAAAAGGTTCTTGAAATTCCTGGCAGCATTGAACAAGCTGTAATAACCCGTTTCAAAGTTTTAGCGAGAATGAATATCGCTGAACATAGAAGACCGCAAGATGGTACGTTTTCTATAAAATATAACGACCGAATGTACGATTTCCGTATAAACACACTTCCCGTTTCCGGGAAAGAAAAAGTTGTAATACGTATTCTTGCACCGGCAGTAAGTTTAAAAGCTTCCGGCGAAAAAATGATAATTCAGGGTGCCTCTGATGAAGATATTCAAAAAATACACGATATGGTTCAATGTCCTAACGGTATTATCCTAACTTCAGGTCCTACCGGTTCAGGTAAGACCACAACTTTGTACACAATACTTAAAGCTCTAAACAAAGAAGATGTAAATATTACCACGATCGAAGACCCTATAGAAATCAAGCTTGAGGGAATTAATCAGTCGCAGGTCAATCCAAAAGCAGATATAACTTTTGCTTCCTGCATGAGAGCAATTTTAAGACAAGACCCTGACATTATACTTATCGGTGAAATCCGTGACTTTGAAACGCTAGAAGTAGCCATTTCCGCAGCGTTAACAGGGCACCTCGTCTTGAGTACCGTTCACACAAACTCAGCAGCCGCAACAGTTACTCGTTTAATTGAAATGGGAGCAAAAGATTATTTGGTTTCTTCAACTTTAACGGGTGTAATTGCACAGCGGCTTGTAAGACGCCTTTGTGACAAATGTAAAGAAGCATATTTCCCAACCGAAGAGGAGGTTAAACATATTTCCACAAACGCAGAAGAACAGCAACAACTTTTAAAAACGAAACTATACCGTAAAAAAGGTTGTAAAGAATGCGGTTATTTGGGATATTCAGGCAGGTTGGGCATTTACGAAATTATGCCAATAACAAGAGAGATAAAAAAACTTATTGCTCAAGGTGCGCATGATATTGAAATAGAAGAAGCTGCAGTTTCTGCAGGAATGCATACACTCAGATTTTCTTGTTTAAATCATATAATTCAAGGTAATACAACTACAGGTGAATTTATAAGAGTTTTGGGTTACGCAAACGAATAGAAAGGGTAAAAATGCCAATATACAGTTATGAAGCATTAAAAAACGGCAAACAAGTTATCAAGGGAGAAGTTACCGCAAATAGTTTGAAAGACGCACGTGAAGTCGTCAGAAAAATGGGGCTTGTTCCTACCAGAATAAATGAAGCCATTAATGCCAAAGGCAAAAATTCAGGTGGAATCCCGCCTTTATCATTAACAGAAAAAATAGATTTTATTTCAACATTACAGATATTACTTTCGTCAGGTATTCCGGCAGTAGAATCTTTAATGTTTATGGAACAGGAAGCTACAAGAAAAAAGATTAGAATTGTAGCCAAAGTCCTAAAAACTCAAATTATGGGCGGTTCAACTTTTGCTGATACTTTGGCAAGATACCCGAATGTATTCGGGCATATATTTATCGGTTTGTTCAACGCCGGTGAAGAAGCCGGTGAGCTTGAAAAAACATTAGGCCGTATCCATGATTTGCTTGCAAAACAAGCAAACTTAAAAGCCAAAGTTATCGGAACCTTAATATATCCTGCATTTGTAATAGTTCTTGCTATTATAATTACACTTATTATGTTAATTTTCGTATTCCCTGCTTTTAAGGAAATGTTCGAAAATCAAGATAAGGCATTACCATGGATTACATCTATAATGATAGGTGCAGGAGATTATTTAAAAGAATATTGGTTTACTATTCCGATATTTATTTTGGCATTTGTTGCATTTTGTATAGTATGCGCAAAATGGAAACCTGCAAGAGAAATCGTAGACAGAGTCGTTTTGAAAATTCCTATGTTAAGTAATTTGATATTATATTCAAATTATTCTAACTTCCTATCAGTACTTAGCGTTTCTTATGATGCAGGTATACCAATCGTAGACTGTTTACACTTATCTATAATCACTCTTGAGAATTCAGTATTGAAGTCGAAAATGAATAGTGCGGTAGTTAAGGTACAACAAGGTTTACAAGTTTCGCAGGCATTAAAATCTACCAAAGTAGTACCTAAAATGCTTTTATTTATGATCGCAACAGGTGAGCAATCAGGTCGCTTAGGAGATATGCTTGAAAAAGGTGTTAATTTCTTAGATAAGACATTAGACGGTATCGTTGATACAATGACAAAAATGATAGAACCGATTATGCTTCTTGTAATCGGTAGTATAGTACTTGTTATGGCACTTTCTCTCTATCTGCCGCTGTTCCAGTCTTATATGCAATAAAGATAATAACTAAATACGAGAGGCACAATGGAAAAAAAAGAAGTTTCTGAATTTACAAATTCAGCGTGGAAAGAAAAAGTTTATATTGAAACTGCTGAACATATAATTTGCGGTTACATATTTATGCCTAAAATAGGGAAAAAGGACCGTCTGCTAACAGAAGTACTAAACGCAGGAAAAAATTTCATTGCAGTAAAAGAATGTACGCTTGAATATAAACACCTTCCTAACAAAAATATTGAAACACATGATTTTATGCAAGTTAATGTCGCTTCAATATTAATAATGAGACCTTTGGATGAGTAAAAAGAAGATTTATGTTATAACAGGCGCGGCATCAGGAATCGGTTTTGAACTCACAAAAAAATTATGTGCCGATAATATTGTATTTGCCGGATATAGAACAGAAAGTAAGAAAGCCCTATTAGAGGGTATATCTAAGAATATTTACCCATTTTATGCGGATTATTCAAAACCGGAAACTATCAAATCCGCCTCAGAATTTATTAAAGCCAACTGCAGTAAAATTGATACACTTATAAATGTAGCCGGGTGCGTAGTCGCAGGCCCTGTTGAAAATATTCATATTGATGAAATACGCAAACAATTTGACGTAAATGTGTTTGGGCATTTGGAAATTACTCAACAACTTATAGATTTACTAAGTGATGGCAAAATTATTAATGTAAGCTCAATGGCGAGCTTTGGAATTTTCCCGTTTATTTCACCCTATTGTGCATCTAAAAGATGTCTCGATATGTTTTTTAATTCTTTTTTAATTGAAAATAAACGTAATATTAAAGTTATTTCAATAAAACCTGGAGTTATAGTTACACCTTTATGGGAAAAATCTGTTGCTGAAAATTCCAAATTCCAGGATTTGCGCAATGGCTATGAAAAAGAAATGGATTATGTAATAAAAAATGCTCAGAAAAACGAATCCTGTGGTCTTGGGGTAAATAAAGTCGCAGAAGTCATTTTAAAAGCTGACAGGGCTAAAAATCCAAAACTGTCATATACCGTTGGTTATGATGCATTTTTTGCCAAAATAATTTCCAAACTGCCTCAAAATTTAATTAACAAAATTATAAAATTGGGGATTAAGTTAAGAATACGGAATATTCCTTAAGGAGTATATTCCTGTAATTGCATTATAAATTTTTACAATTGTATAATATATAAGTTGATTTGAGAGCGGAGTAAATATATGGAATGTGTTTTTTTAAGTTTATTGGCACTATTTATAAGCGGTTTTTTGGTTTTTTGTGCGAAACCGAAGTATAAATTCATTTTGTTCGCTATATGTTCTTTAATAGCGATTGGAGCAGTTATCAAACCCATATTTGATTCCCTAATGTTAGGTACCGGTTTTGATGTAAACAATGGGTTTCAAGTTTTTAAAGAACTGTTGCAAGTTAGCATAGATCCGTTCTCTGCGTTTATAATTTTTATTACCGCTATACCATGCTTTTTATTCATAATTTACAAATTATTCCTAAAAGATTATGAATCGGATAATTTAATACCCGAAATTCTGACAGTAACTTTGTTTTCTCTATTCTTAATTACATACACTCAAAACGAAATATATTTCTATATTGGATTTTTTATAGCAAATGTTGCCCTGCTGATGCTAATAACTATTACTAATAATTCTGTCAAATTCGGAAGACAACTGATTTTGTGTGCTTGTTGTTGCTTTGTTTCATTGGCAATGATGTTGCTTGGAAAGCATTCACAAAGTTTCACGTTTAATGAAATTGTCAACTCCCTTGTAAGCAACGCATCCTACAGTAATGATATTTTTACGCTTATTTTTGCAGGATTCGGAATACCAGCAGTTATACTAGGCAATTTAACAATTCGAGCAAAAAGTTTAAAAAATTCACGCTTTAGTGAATTACTGGTTGTCGAAACTTTATTCTATTCGATTTATTTTTATGGACTGTTCAGATTTATTGGAATGGGCGCAGTACCATTTTTTATACGCCATTACACTATTTTAGGCATTTTGATACTTGCTATTGCAATACAACTTTATAATTTTTTTAAAACAATAGATATTATAAAAATTTGCTCATACATAAAATCTATTCATTTCTCATTAGTATTACTTTCAATTTTGTTCGGAATCTTCGGATATGTATGTGAGATCCCTATTATTATGATATTAGGTTATTCAGCTGCTTTTATATTTTTTACAAATATTGTATTTGCAGGATACACTTTACAATTTAATATGAATAAAATAACCCAAGATATAAATGAAACTGAAAAAAGAGAAATTGGACTGATTGAAGCATCCGGTTACAGAAAAATTCTTCCGATTGGGCTATTAAGTTATGCCGGAGCCCCTGCAACTCTCGGGTTTTTAGGTTGGGCCGCCCTTGTTTGTGCTTTATATTTTGGTATTATTTCTCCAATTATTCAGTTAAAAATAGCTGCAATTATTCTCACAATTTTTGTTATAATAGTTTTTCTGCTTCAAAATACAAAAATATTTTTAGTAATGAAGGAAATTTATTGCAACAAAAATCAAGTTTTAAAAACTCACTTGCCGAAGCTGAATTTAACTTTTGCTTTAATTATAGTACTTGCAGGGTTATTCCCGAGTAAATTTTGTAATTTAATTTTTGTACCTGTATCATTTTTTACAGGCGGTACTAAATTTTATAACATTTTTAACCATATTTTAATTATTTTGCGAAACTTTGGGATATATTTGACTATTTTTACAGTACTTTTTGTATCTTATCTTGTATTACGAGCATTAGTTCTAAAATATATTGAATCTCGTACAAAAGTATAAAATATTTAAAAAGTATCTTTACAAAATTAACCGTATAAAGTATCATTAGCATGTCGCTTAATATATCGTTACATTATGTTTTTATAATTTGTTTTCAATTTTTATTTAAAATATAATGTAGCATGTGGTTAAGCACATGCAATCCACAATTAACAATAACTATCACATAATTAGGAATAAGAATACTATGAAAAAATCAATTTGCTATTTGGCTGCAGCATTGCTTTTGTGTAATGTAAATCAAGCAAATGCTATTGGCGAGGCAGATATAACCTCAAGAGGTTATGAAGCCGGTGCTTTTAACAAAATGGAACAATTGCAGCTTAAAGATTTTCAGTTGGAAAAAAGTTATGTTCAAACCCTTGATCACGTAACTGATGATGACAGAATCTATGATGCTTCTGTTGAAGAAGATTTAGCAAGAGAAGGTATTTTGTACAACCCGCACTTCTTACTCGAGAAAATAAATTTTGAAGGAAACACAGTCATTCCTGATGAAGAACTTGAACATCTTGCTTTAGAAGTACTTGGTGAAGATGTATTTTTCGATGAGTTATTGGAAGTATGCTCCAAAGTAACTAATTTGTACCACTCAAAAGGATACTTAACTTCTTATGCAACAATTCCGCCACAAAGAATTGTTGACGGCGTTGCTACAATAAAAATTATTGAAAGTAAAGTCGGAGAATTAAATATTGAAAATGAAAAATGGACTCGTGAGTGGTATTTGAGACATATAATAATGGGCAAGTCAGGACTTCGTGTCGGCGATGTCTTTAATGCAAAAAATCTTCAAAGAGCCATGAAAGAAATTAACCGTGAATCTTATGTTCAGGTTCAAACGGAAGTTGAGCGTCAAGATGGCGGAGATGAAAATACAGAAATCACACTTAATGTCAGAGACAGGTTTCCTGTTCAGTTGGGGTTTGCATACGATGACTATGGAAGAAGATATACCGGCGAACAAAGGGTATCTTTCCTTGTAGGTATGCATAACCTTACCGGTTTAGGAGATAAAATTTACGGCGGTACAATATTATCTTCGGGCGCAACCGGATGGATGGCAGGATACTCTTTGCCGGTTTCATCCTACGGAACTCGTCTGTCTTTTGATTTTTCTGATTCACACGTAAAATTAGGTCGCGGTCTAAAAATCAATGACGTTAAAGGTAACGCCCAAAGCTACTTCACTAAAATAACACATCCTTTAATCCAAACAGCTAAAACTGATTTATACCTATACAGCGGTTATGATTTTGTAAGAGCTAATACAACAATGCATAATCCGTACGCTAAAATTTCAGATTATCAGTTAAATGTATGGCGTTCAGGATTGTATGGTATGACAGACGACAATTACGGCCGTTGGATTGGTAATTTGGGTATTGATTTTGGTATGGGCGGTTCGGATAAGAATCACTCCAGATACGATACAACTTTCTTTAAAATGACAGCCGGAATTACGCGTGCACAAAGATTGTTTACAAGAAGTATGGGTATTGTAAGATTGAGCGGTCAGTACTCGCCAAATAAATTGTTTGCTGCTGAACAAATGCAGTTAGGCGGTCCTTACACATTAAGGGGCTTCCAGCCGGCAGAAATCATAGGTGATTACGGCTTTTCCGGTACTGTGGAATACAGAACTCCGTTCCCGTTCCTGGGCAAAGTCTGGCCATGGCTTGATGACAGATTAAGACTCGCTGCATTTTATGATTATGGCTGGCTGGGTTCAAACAGTCATATTGATTATCCGGCTAAATTCTTACACAGCGTAGGTGTTGGTGCTTATATCAACTTTACAGATTGGCTCGGTGTTCAATTCGGTTTGGGATTCCCGTTAATTGATGACTACGGTAAGAACACAGCAAGATTCTACTTCGGATTGAATTCCGACTTGGACAAGTTAATTCCGTTGAGAAATCCTGAAAAATTATAAAGCAATAAGTTTAATATTGTTATAACAAATAAGTGAATGAGCGTTTTTAATAGACTTATTCACTTATTTATTTGTAAACATATTATAAAAACAAGTTGTGTTCTTTCTCCCAGCCAACAGTCGTTTGCTTGCCATGTCCCGGGTAAATGATTGTATCTGCAGGAAGTGTGTATATTTTCTTTTCAATGCTGTCTACGATTTGTTCAAAATCTCCCCCTTGAAGATCACATCGGCCTACGGCCTCTCTAAAGATTGTATCACCGGAGAAGAGGCAATTCTCAACATAGTAACAAACTCCGCCTTGCGTATGTCCAGGGGTATGTAAAATTTTTATTTCCAAATTTCCTAAGTGAATTATATCCCCATCTTCAACGAACTTATCAATTTCCGGTATACTCATTTCGGGCATTCCCATCATGGGCATGTATTCGTTAACTCTTTTTACCCATTCCAAATCTGCCTTATGCATACAAACTTGCGGGGGTAAATTATTGTCTTTTTCGGACAAAATCGAACGTATACCTGCAATATGGTCAAAATGTCCGTGTGTTAAAAGTATATATTTAAGTGTAACCCCTTTAACTTCCTGACGGTTTTCGCCGGAAGTACTTGCGGAAACATTCCCGAATGTATACGGTACTTTATCCCAAATATCCGAAGCGGAACAATCAACTAGCGCCGCTTCCCTTGTGCTCTCATCAATAATTACATAGTTATTATTATCAATAGGTGGCTCAATAAAAGTCTTAACAATCATAAATCTATGATATCACATTATTAAATACATTTACAAAATCGTAAAGATTTCTAGGAAATTTCATCAAAATCTTCATCGTATTCATCTTCGAATAAAATATTCTGAGAATTCTGCAAAACTTTATTTTTATTTGAATTTTTATTTATTGCTAATCCGCCGAGAATTAATGCAAGCCCTGCCGTTATACCTATTGCCCATTTACCGGTTTTAGAAAGGGATCTTGTCGTATTAATTACAACTTCGTTGGATTCTGCACTTTGTACTTTTCTGTAGTTTTCAATAATCTCGTTACAATTGCTGCGTAATTTAGACAGCAATGTATCTTTTTCTTTGATGGGCTTGGGATCTGTTTGGAAAGAATTTCTGTATTTTTGAGCAGAAGGTATTCCATCGCGCTTTGTTCTTCCGTTATTTTCCCAATCTGTCTTCATCAACCTGTGGTTTTGGAGCATCAAATCCTGCACCTGTTTACCGGAATCATCTATTAGTGCTCTCCTATAACATTCGGCTAAGTCATTTTCTATAATCTTATCTCTGAAAGGTCTTAAAACATCAAAGTTGTATTCATAATTTAATGTCGCATCCGTTAAAATCTTTTCTGTAATAACTTCTTCCGTAACATTTGCAGAATGAATATTAGATTTTATTTTGTTACGGAATCTTTTTATAGCATTATCTAATTCAGCATTATCTTCCGCATTAAGATTTGCCTTTATTTCATCAAGATGCATTGTATATGCATGTTTTGTTTTGTAACCGGTAACTTTTTCCGCCTCACCCTCAAAAGAAGCATCAAAATTCTTCTGACTCAAACCCTGAATATCTGTAACAATAGGTGATGCAAACATTTTCATGGACTCTAAATCAGTAAGCTCACAAGGAGCAAACCTGGATGGGAAAATTGTGAAATCCGCCGCTGAAGCAAACGGTTTATTTGGCAAAAAGCCGTCAATATAAACCACTCTACCAGCAACGTCGGAATCCTTTGCATATTGCTTAATAATTTTTACACATTTATCTGTTTCATCCGCAGTAGGACCACCTACAAATAACACGGAATATTTATCCTGTTGTCCGTATGTTTTCAGATAGTTGATAAAAGAGCGCAATACTGAATCCATCGCTTTTTGAGCATCGCTTCTGCCCCATGCGGCAAGTAGTTTTACCTTACTGCCTTCTTTTTGAGCTTCAAGCAAAATATCTTTCTTAACATAACCATAAACTTTTGCGTCTTTATTTTTCAATCCCAAAATAAAGTTACTGAAATCTTTTTCGTGACCTTCAACTTCTTTTAGCCGATTAAGTTCTTTGAGGACATCTTCATTAAATCGGGTAAACAAATTAACCTTATTTTGTCTTTTGATTTCTCTTACATGCCCAATATCAACGGCGCCCTCTTTAATTTTTTCTGCATCAAAAGCTTTTATGGGCTCTATCGTTATTTTGTTACCGTTTACGTTAAGTTCTATGCTGTCTTTATAATATCCGCCTACACCTTGAGTTGTTGCAGGATTCATTTCTACATTCTCAAATGCATTAACTATACCTTCAAGAACGCCATTTTCTTTGAGATCTTTGAGATATTTATAAATACTGGGCGCAAATTCGGGGTCAGTAGCAAGTGCTTCTGCATATTTTTCCGAAACCGGATGTATCTTTGTTACCAAACCTTTTTCCGCCCAATATACCGTGTTTTTAAAAGGACTTACTTGCCCTTGCGCATCAAGAAACTCTTTAGGAAGGAGATTTTTAAAATAATCGCTGACCGCTTCACTTCCTTCTCTCGCTGCATCTATAAAGCCCTGATCATTATATACCGCATTCCTTAACTCTTTATCCGCTATATTGACAAACATGTTCATATAACTAGTTCTTTGCACATATCCGTCGCCTAAATTGTGTCCTACAAATACTGCTTTTTTACCTTTCCAAAATTCAGTTCCCTTTGAAACTTTTTGCGCCATATATTCTGACGCATAACCTGCTTGCGAATCATTCAAAATTAATGTCGCTGGATCAAATTTTAAGCCATCAATACTTGCCTGCTTACATATTTCCGGCATATATTCAATAAAAGCTTTTGCCGCCTTCGCATCAGCAACACCTTTCCAAGTTTGGTTAAGTTTTCCAGGAGTTGTTGAATAACCGCCTTTAGAATACGGATCTTTTAATGTTGCTGTAAGGTCGGTAAAGATTTTGAAATCATTTGTTTTCTTTAACTCTCCGTTAACCTCAAGCTGAACCCTAAACAGTTTGGTTTCCGATTCTTCTAATCCGCCAAAATCGAGTTTCTTTACGGGATTTGGAATTTCTTCCAGAATAAAAATATTTCCTTTTATTCCGCTTTTTTCAATTCTCCCGACATCTAAATTCTCTTTCTCAAAAAATTCCTTAATATCTGTATAGTTATTTAAATTCCCGTTTGTAGTCTGAAAATATTTACCCTCGTATTTTTTAAACGGACTTTTTTCATCTAATCCTGACGGAATTTTCGGAACATCTACTTTTTCTACTAAACCGTTCTCGGGGTTGTAAGTTATTTTACCGTTGTATATAGGATCTACCAGTACTTTGTTTTTCTGTGCATAAAATTCAAAAGAATTTTTCATTTCATTTGTTACAAGAGGATCTCGTTCAGAAACCCGTAAAGCCCTGAAATCTTGCATAACCGTAGCAACCCCACCCGCTTTATTGTAAGGTGGAATTTCCACACCAAACATAATTACCTGTTCTTTATTACCCCCTCTAAAATTTATAACAGTGTTTCCGGATCTTAGAATAGGAATCTGACGAGCGTTTACGTTAGAAACGCTACTGTTAATTCTTCTTGAATAATCAGCACCTATCGGGTTAATTTTCATATTGAACTCCTTACACACAAAATCCTACTAATATATAAAACGCCTCAAAACAAAACTTGCTAGTATATTTAAAATTAATTAAATAACTTAAAGTAAATGTGCGAGGGACCATTACAACGTCATACTAGCAGAAATACGCAGTTTTTTCAAGGGTTAAAAGCATATTAACTTAAGTTAAATTTTAGTTGTCATACTCTTGAAATAGCATGTTGTTTAATTTATACTCATGGCATAGGTGGGGTGAAGTGTGAAAAAATTATCACTTGCAATATATTGGCACATGCATCAGCCGGTCTATGAAATTGAAGGCACTTACCTTATGCCTTGGACACGTTTACATGCGGTCAAGGATTATCTCGATATGATTTTATTTTTGGAAAAATATCCAAAATTAAAGTTAAATTGTGATATAGTCCCTGCCCTTTTGGATACCTTAATTGCTTATTCTGAAGGTGCTCATGATATTCATTCCGAGCTTACCATTTCGGATGTTTCAATCATGTCAGCTGAAGAAAAATCTTTTGTACTTTTAAATTTCTTTAGTCCGAAGTTTGAAACAATGGTATTTAAGAGCGAAACCTATAAAGAGCTGTATCAGAAAAGATTTAGTGATGATTTTTGCAACCCCAACGATTTTACAGGTCGCGAAATTTCTGATTTGATGGCTCTTTTCAACCTCGTATGGATTGATCCCGTACATTATGAAAGATATCCGGAATTACAACGGCTTTGGGAAAAACAGAAGGATTACACACAAGAAGACAGAATTGAAATTATTAACATTCATCGCAAAATTATAAGCGAAATTATACCAACTTACAAAAAGTATATTGATGAGGGCAGAATAGAAATCACGGCAAGTACATACTATCACGCAATATTGCCAATTCTTATAGATATGAAGTCTACGCTAAAATCTGTACCCACTACAGAAGGACTTCCTTCAACATTAAGTATGCGTGATACTGCTGCTTATCAGGTTAAAATGGGCATAAAGAGAATTGAGGAGATTTTTGGTGTTCGTCCGGAGGGCTTTTGGCCCCCTGAATTATGCATTTGCCCCAAAACACTCGATTTACTTGCAAAAGAAGGTATTAAATGGACTATTTCGGATGAAAAAATTCTATCTGCATCTACGGGCTTCGATTTCGTCAGGGATTTCAAAGGAAATCTTAATGACCCTTATCACTTACTGAAAACATATCAGTTTAAAACAAAATCAACACCTATTAATTTAATATTCAGGGATCGCTCGATTCCAAACCTAATAAATTTTGAATATGCAGGAATTAATCCGAGAATGGCTGCAGGTGATTTATACGAAAAAATTAAAAATATTCAGAATAAACTTTTGATATCACCTGATAACTCTCATCTTTTAACCATTGCTCAGGATGGTGAAAATTGTTGGGAAAATTACGAAAACGACGGTAATGATTTTCTAAACGATTTTTATTCGCTTCTTGAAAATGACGAAACATTAGAAACAGTTTTAATTTCAGATTATATAAAAGCTGACGAACACAAAAAAGAACTTCACAAAATCAGCCCGGGTTCATGTGTAGATAAATCTTTCAAATATTGGATAGGGGACCCCACCAAAAACAGAGCTTGGTATTATCTAAAAAATGCAAAAGACGTATTTGACAAAATGGCTTCAAAAAATAATAAAAATACTGAAATTGCCAGAAGAGAATTATTAATAGCACAGAGCAGTGATTGGTTCTGGTGGTATGGTGAACCAAATAATTCAGGACAAGATTTTGTCTTTGATTATATGTTTAGGGAACACGTTAAAAACATTTATCTTGCGCTCGGCTGCGATGTTCCGGAATACTTAAATAATTCTCTTATAAGTAAAATCGAAATACCGTTCAAAAAGCCATCCCGAGAAATCACACCGAAGATGGACGGATTATATACGAGCGATGATGATTGGTATAATTCGGGCTTAATAAGTTTATTAGACGGACCTGTTCACAGAGAGAGCAAAAACATCGATAAGATACTTTTCGGATGCGATAACAAAAACATGTATTTCAGGTTACATGTTAATAAGAATCCTGATGATATTAGTTTTATTGACAGGATTAATCAGTTATACATATATGTACGTAATGCAACACATGCCGGTTCTCGTGCTTATATAAGGTTAATAAGTAAGACAGACAATCCTTACCCGATTCTAAATGAAAAATTTGAAAAAGAATTAACACTTACTCTGGTTAAAGATACTTTATATCCGCCAAGACTATCCACATGTTTACATCAAAATATGTGGACACTTGCAAATCCAGAGGGAGTAAATTTGGTTTACAAAGACGTAATCGATTTGTCTGTGCCTTTTGATACCTTAGGTGTAAACCACGGCGAAAAGGTAGAATTCTTCATCGCAAATACCGATTCCGGAGTAAAAAATACCTATATTCCGCAAGAAGTTATGCTCTCAATGAAAAGACGTTAATTTGCATGCACTAATTTAAGATTTAGGCAATTTCTTTTAGCCATCCTTCAGGAGCTTCTATTCTGCCCATTTGAATTCCTGTCAGCGTATCATAAAGTTTTTGTGTTATTTCACCCATATGCGTCATACCTGCAGGAATTAAGATTTCTTTCCCGTGGTCAACTATTTTCCCGACAGGAGAAAGTACTGCAGCAGTTCCGCAGAGAGCACATTCTTTAAACTCAGGAACTTCCGTCATATAAATTTCACGTTCTTCCGCTTCCAAGCCCAAATATTTTTGCGCAACATACATCAATGAACGTCTGGTAATAGAAGGTAAAATCGTATTAGATTTTGGAGTAACAACTTTATTATCTTTAGTTACAAAAATTATATTTGCACCGCCGGTTTCCTCAACCTTGGTTCTTGTTGCAGAATCAAGATAGATATTTTCGCTGTAACCTTGATTATGCGCATCTACTATTGCATGCAAGCTCATTGCATAATTCAAACCCGCTTTTACATGCCCTGTTCCTCTCGGAGCAGCCCTGTCAAAATCAGGTACTCTTAAAGTAATCGGTTTTGCCCCGCCTTTAAAATACGGACCCACCGGTGTTGTAAAGATTCTAAATTGGAATTCTGTTGCCGGTTTTACACCAATGACAGCATTTGAACCAAACATGTAAGGCCTCAGATACAAAGTCGCACCTGAACCATAAGGGGGAACATATTCTAAATTTGCTTTTACTACTTTTTCAACAGCATCGACAAATCTTTCTTCCGGAAAAACAGGCATTTCCAATCTTTTTGCAGTATCTGCCATTCTTTTTGCATTCATATCAGGCCTAAAGCACACAACTCTGTTATCTACCGTACGATATGCTTTCAAACCCTCAAAGCACGTCTGAGCATATTGAAGTACGCACGCACTTTCGTTTAATGTTATCGTTTCATCTGTGGTTAAGTTACCTTTGTCCCACTTTCCGTCTTTATAGTTTGATACATATCTATAATCCGTTTTTATATAGCCAAACCCAAGTGATGACCAATCAATATCTTTTACCATGCTTCTCTCCAAATCTCCTGTCGATAGCACTATTATATTACAAATATTACGAAAAATAACAATCGGCATGTTTTTATACTTGTGTTAGAAATGTTTATAATATAATATTTACATCAGTATAAATTTACGAGGGAGTAGATTATGAATAACGAAAGCGTAGGGAAAAAAATAGTTGAGGCCTTAAAAAAACAAGCTGAAAGTATGGATATGAATGAATCTGTTGATACATCGGTTTTTGAAGATTCTGCTCAAGAAGAATTTTTAAGCACTGCTGAAACTTCCGACAGCGACGACTTCTTTGCGGAAGCAAAACAAGAAACAACCTCTTCAAATTTCTTTGATGATATTGAAGAAGAAAAACCCGCAGGTTTTATGTCGGATCCGCAAACCCAAATGCCCGGAATAGACATTGCTACGGATAATTTCGAAATGCCTTCAAATATAGCTGTATTAAAGAAACTTATTTCTCAACTTCCGAGCGGAGTTTCAAGACATACAGGCGCACAAATAATTAAACAGACTATGGAAGCCCTTGGAATCTCAATGAAAAGCGTTTTGCAAGATGCTCAGCAAGTTCAGGAAGGATTAAAAACTTCTGCAAGAGAATGCCAAGGTACAATTCAAGAATACAAAAAACAAATTCTTAGTCTTGAGAAACAATCTCAAAATTATCAAAAACAATATTCTGCACTTAATGATTTAATAAGTTTGTTTATACAAACAACTAAGTAATCAACAAAATGTAGAGCGGGAGGGTAGAATACTCTCCCGTTTTTATTGCAATTTTATACACTAAACAAAAGAGGCGGGATGGTTGTTTAGACCAATCCCGCCCTTTTAGGGTATTTGTACTTTTGAGTCCTTATTATACTCTTAATTCTTCCCGTTCGGAAAAGAATTCAACTACTGTATCCATTACATTGTCAAAAAAGAAATCAAGTTCCCCTGAAATACTCATCTCACTGCCGCCTTCTACAGATTGCGATTTACTCAATCTTGATAACATTTCATTTTCGATACGCATATTCTAATCCTTTCCTGTATATTTCCGATTCTGCTTCTTAACTGCTTACAGTTTTTATATCGGCAATTTTTTCTAAAACTTTAGAGTTTTTGTTAATTTTGTTACAAAAATTTACACTTAAATTCCATTTAGTTTTTAATGTTAAATTTCATGAAGTCAAGGATAAAATTTCCTTGTCAGAAGATGCTGTTTATACTAAAATAATGGGGTAGAGAGATATTTAAGGGGTATTTATATGAGATTTATCGCCGGGAAAGAAGATTTGTTAAACGGAATAAGAATTGTTGAAAGAGCTACCGTAGTTAAAGGTTTGCAACCTGTTCTTGCAAATGTTTTAATCGAAACTCTTGAAAATAATCAGATTAAATTAACCGCAACAGATTTCGATTTATCAATAACAACTGTTATTAATGCTCAAGTTGAAGAACAAGGCAAATTTACACTTCCTGCAAGAAAACTCGGAGATATAATATCGAGATTACAAGATGAACTTGTAAAAATAGAGTTAAATGGCTCTGTTGCAACAATAACTTGTAAAAAAACAAAGTTTGACATAATCGGAATTTCCGCAAACGAATTCCCGCAAGTTGAAGAAAATATCTCAGAAGAAGATTCGATAGAGATTGAAACAAAACCGTTTATAAAAGCAATAAGACAGGTCGTTTCAGCAGCTGCTAACTACGAAACGAACAATCTTCTTTCAGGCGTTGTTTGTGAAGTTAATAAAAATATATTAGAAATGGCAGCCACAGACGGTAATCGTTTGGCAAGAGTAAGAGAAGTAGTGAAGAACAATTCCGCTGACAGCGAAAAAACATTTGAAATGCTGCTTTCTTCAAGAGTATTGGCAGAGCTTTCAAAAATTTCTTTACTTACGGAATCCGAAAATATCAAAATATGTAAAGAAGTTAAGAAAATTGTAATAACAATCGACAGAACAAAGATTATTACAAGACTCATGCAAGGGCAGTTCCCAAAATATAACCAACTCATTCCGCAAACTTTCCCGAAGGAAGCAATTATGGATAAATTCAACCTAATTTCCGCACTTGAAAGAGTTGCGATAATGGTTAATGAAAAAAACAGCATCGTTAAATTCAACTTTGCCGATAATCAATTAACCTTGTCGGGTGATTCTCCTGAAGCAGGCAACTCTCAGGATATAATCGATATCAAATATTCTGGCGAACCTCTTACAATTGCATTCAACTACAAATTTGTACTCGAATTTCTTAAAATAGTTGAATCGGAAGAAGTCGCGGTTAAACTCAATTCTTCGCTTTCGGCAACAGTATTTGCACCATGTTCTGATGAAGATTATATCTACCTCGTCATGCCCGTACAATTAAGAGGATAGGGGTAAAAGGAGTAAGAGAATGCGAGGTAAGGCATTTAAATTCGGAGATAATATATCAACAGACCACATAGCACCGGGCAGATTATTCCACCTCAGGTCTGATTTACAAGAGTTTTCAAAACATGTTCTTGAAGATGCGGATGAAAACTTCGCAAAAGAGATGAAAAAAGGTGATTTTGTTGTTGCAGGAAACAATTTTGGATTGGGTTCGTCAAGAGAGCATGCCCCTCAAATTATCAAAATTGCCGGAGTTGGCGCTGTTATCGCAAAATCCTTCGCAAGAATTTTTTATAGAAACGCAATAAATATCGGGCTTTTGGCAATAGAATGCGACACTGACGGAATTGATGCCGGCGATGAGTTGGATTTGGATATCAAAGAAGGGATTCTGAAAAACCTTACAAAAGGTACAACAACTATGATTGAACCCCTGCCTGACGTAATGATTCAACTCCTAAATGACGGCGGCTTGATTGAACACATCAAGAAAAACGGCGACTTAGTCTTGGGCTAGGGGTAAATATTTCTCAAAATACGTTCTATTCTTCTGTTTCAATATTTCCCGAAGTTTTTTTGTAAGAACATTTTCTGTTTGAACAGCTTTCAACGACACCGTTTTTAGTTGTTCGTCTTACTATCAATTCGCCGCAATCGGGGCAATGTTCACCTGTCGGTTCGTCCCAAAGCGCATAATCGCATTCTGGGTATCTGTTACAGCCAAAGAAAATTTTTCCTGCTTTGGATTTCTTTTCAACAATTTCGCCCTGAGCACATTTTGGGCATTTAACACCTGTTGAACGGATATATCTTTTACGATTTTTACACTCGACGCACTCGGTATATTTCCCGTATGGACCTGTTTTAAGAACCATTTGTCCGCCGCATTTTTCACATCTTTCTTCCACTGTTTGCGATTGAGCTGTTTCGCCGCTTTCTTCTTCCGAGCTTTCAAGTTCGTTCATATTGTTTATGGAAATTATTGTTTTACACTCAGGATAACCGGAACATCCCAAAAACTGATTACCGAAACGGCTTGTCCGCACAATCATTTTTCTTCCGCAATTCGGACAAACTTTGTCTGTTTCTATAACAACTTTCTGCGCTGTTTTCATTACGGAATTAACTTCTTCCATAAACGGTGTATAAAACTCTTTCAGGACAACATTCCAAACGGCTTTCTTTTCTGCAATGGCGTCAAGTTTTTCTTCCATGCCGGCCGTAAATTTGTAATCCATAATATCGGCAAATTGTGAAACTAATTGTTTGCAAACCGTCTTGCCCAAAAGTGTCGGGATAAGCGCTTTATCTTTTTTTTCAACATATTTTCTGGTTTGAATAACAGTAATTATTGTTGCATAAGTAGACGGACGTCCTATTCCCTGTTCTTCAAGCGCTTTGACCAAAGATGCTTCATTGTATCTCGGAGGCGGTTGGGTAAAATGCTGTTTTGGGTTAACCTCTTTACATTTTACAACATCGCCCTGTGATAAATCCGGTATCTTTGCTTCTTTTTCCTGTTCTTCTTCCTCGGCATCATTATAGACTTTCAAAAATCCGTCGAAAACAACCTTGCTTGTGCCGGCTCTCAAACCGTATTCTCCTGCCGATATATCAATAGTTTTGTTCCCGATTTCTGCAGGTGCCATTTGAGAGGACATAAATTTTTCCCATATCAATTTATAAAGCTTGTATTGGTCAGGGGGTAAATATTTTTTTAGACTCTCAGGTGTTCTTTCAGGATAAGAAGGACGAATTGCTTCGTGCGCATCCTGAACGTTCTGTTTCCCTTTAACATAAACATTTGTTTTTTCGGGATAATATTTTTCTCCGTAATTTTCCATTATGAAATTTTTTGCCATTTCATGCGCATCATCGGAAATACGTACAGAGTCGGTTCTCATATACGTAATTAAACCTACAGGAGTACCTTCTATCTCAATCCCTTCGTAAAGTTTTTGTGCAACCTGCATCGTTTTTTGGACACCAAACCCGAGCTTTGAACTCGCTGCTCGCTGCAAGGTCGAAGTTATAAAAGGCGCTGTGGGTTTACGTTTGGTCGTTTTTTGTGTAACTTTTTCAACTTTATATTCAAGGTCGGGCTTAAGCAGATAATCTTTTATCGCATTTGCCTCTTCTTCGTTATTTATGTCAAACTTCTTATCTTTGTGTTTAACAACTTCCGCTTCAAATAATTTACCCCCTTTATCCATAATTGTATGAATAGACCAATATTCTTTGGGGACAAATGCCTCTATTTCTTCTTCTCTTTCGCAAATCATTCTGAGGGCAACAGACTGAACTCTTCCGGCTGAAAGGTGATAATTCCCTAATTGCCGCCAAAGAACAGGTGACAATTTATAGCCCACAAGTTTATCTAAAATTTGTCTAGTCTGCTGTGCCTGAACCTTATCCATATCAATTTGACGCGAATGTTCAACCGCATATTTTACGGCTTTTGGAGTTATTTCGTTAAATTCGATTCTTAAAATCTTGTTGTCATTAACATCTAAAAGCTCACGCACATGCCATGCGATTGCTTCTCCTTCACGGTCAGGGTCGGAAGCAAGGTAAATTTTATCGGAGCGTTTTGCAAGTTCATTTAGCTTTGTTACAACTTTTTTCTTTTCCGGAATAATAACATAGGTTGGTTTGAAATCATTGTGCACATCAAATCCGAGCACATTTTCAGGTAAATTTCTAACATGCCCGAAACTCGCTTCAATTTGATAACCGTCTCCCAAAATCTTTTTAATAGTTTTAGATTTAGCCGGAGACTCAACTATTACCAGAGCCCGCTCTTTTTTGCTTTTATTCGGTTTTTCCTCGGCAAATGCCTCCGCCATAATAATCTACCTAAATACCCTTTTTATATTTATCGCCTTCCGACTGTTCTATTAAACCTTGAAGTTCCATTTCTGTCAACATAATTAATAGCTCATCCGTCTGCATACTTGTTTCAGCTTGGATTTCATCAAAACTTTTTGGCTCGATGGATACTGCATTAAATATCGGCAAATATTTTTCAGGAACGTCAATTTGTTTAGTATCATTTTTAGTAACCGGAAGTTCCCACCCCAAAGCGTTCAGAATATCTTCGCCTTTAGTCACCATTGTCGCACCGTCTTTCAGGAGCTTGTAAACTCCTTCTGTATTGACGTTATTAATAGCCCCCGGTATGCACATAAGTTCTCTTCCTTGTTCCAAAGTAAGATTTGCGCTTATTAATGCACCGCTTTTTATTGCCGCCTCTCCGACAACAGTTCCGTACGAAAGCCCTGTTACAATTCTGTTTCTCTGCGGAAATCTAAACTGCATCGGCTCAAAAGTCGGGTAGTATTCCGTAACAACAGCACCGCATCCGTTCTCAATTTGTTCATATAGCGCCTTATTTCCGCTTGGGTAAATATAATCAAACCCGCTTGCAATAACACCTATGGTTTTCAAATTATTTTCAATTGCACTTTTGTGAGAAATCGCATCGATTCCCGTTGCAAGCCCCGAAACTATACATAAATCCGTATTTCTTAAATCAGAAATAACACGACTTACCCCTTCTTTACCCGCAAAACTTGCTCTTCTTGAACCCACAAATGCAACCGTTCTCTTTAGATTACAGCTAAACAAATCACCTTTATAATAAAGCACCATCGGAG
>CAJOOA010000065.1 GCA_905236055.1 Candidatus Gastranaerophilales bacterium
ATTGACGGAGTAAATTCTTTAGAAGACAAGCCATAACGACCACCTATTACTCTGATGTCTTTTCCTTGAAGTGCTGCAACGACATCTAAGTAAAGCGGTTCGCCGATTGATCCTGCTTCTTTGGTTCTGTCCATAACAGCGATTCTCTTAACTGAAGCAGGAAGTGCTTCGTTAAATCTCTTAACGTCAAACGGTCTGTAAAGTCTTACCTTAACTAAACCGTATTTAGTGCCTCTCTTAGCATTTAAGTATTCAATAGTTTCTTCAATAGTTTCACAGCCGGAACCTATTGCAACAATTACGTCTGTAGCATCAGGTGCACCAACATAATCGAACGGATGATATTGACGACCTGTAACCTTAGCGACCTTGTCCATGTATTCCTGAACAATATCAGGTACTGCGTCATAGTATTTATTAACAGTTTCACGACCTTGGAAGTAAACGTCTGTGTTTTGAGCACCGACTTTACATACAGGGGCTTCAGGTCTTAGAGCTCTGTTTTTGAATTCTTCAATGTATTGCGGTTCAACAAGTGAAGCGATTTCTTCATAAGAAATTTCTTCAATCTTGTGTACTTCGTGAGAAGTTCTGAATCCGTCAAAGAATTGCAAGAACGGAACTTTTGCTTTGTAAGTTGAAAGGTGTGCAATTAAAGCCATATCCATTTCTTCCTGAACTGAATTTGCGGCTAACATTGCATAACCTGTGTTACGGCAGCCCATAACATCTGTATGGTCACCGAATATTGCTAATGATTGAGCTGCAAGTGCACGAGCTGCAACGTGAATTACAGAAGGTAACATTTCACCTGCAACCTTGTGCATAACAGGAATCATTAATAACAAACCTTGTGAAGCGGTGTAAGTAGAAGTCAAAGCACCTGCTGCAAGTGAACCATGAACTGCACCTGCTGCACCTGCTTCAGATTGCATTTCTGCAACACTTACCTGTTTGCCCCAAATGTTTTTCTTGTGTTGTGAAGCCCATTCATCAATCCATTCTCCCATTGTAGAAGAAGGTGTGATAGGGTAGATTGCGGAAACTTCGCTCAATGCATACGCAATATGCGCTGCAGCGTAGTTGCCGTCAACTGTAATTGTGTTTTTTGACATATTATTATCTCCCTTTCTATACCACGTAAAGCTTTAATAAAATTATACTCCGTCAAAATTGAGATTCAAACATTTAGCAAAAATTTTATTTAGGGGTTTTAGGATGTATATGAAAATAGATAAAGGCAATAACACATATTTTGGTTCGAGGAATCTTGTTATACGTCAAGCTGATGATATGGCAAGACGTATAAATCAGACGTTTCCGATGCTTTCCAGTACGAAGTATTTGAATCATGACAACTATTATAATCATTTTCCTTGTAGAAGCCGTCGTAACAACATAACTCGCCAAAAAATCCTAAATATGCGACATATTGCAGGGAATGGGGAGTCTCTTTTTGAAAAGTATTCAAATATGATAGATGCAATTAAAAGTTTTAAAGTAGGTAATTGCGGAGAATGTTCTTTTCTGGCAAAAGTTTTTGCCGAATGCAATGAGTTGAAAAATACTTATAGGGCAGATTTATATTGTGGTAATGATGAGATTGACCATGTCGTTTTGTACGTTAATGACAAAAAACCATACATAATAGATCCGTGGCTTGGGTTTGCAGATTATGTGCCAAAAGCTTTTGAACGATATGTCGGAGAATATTTTAAGTTTATGTTTGATGATGATTTTGACGGAGGGCAGCATCTCCTACGTTTTAAAAAACATGATGCGTCAGTGCTCGACTTTTCTCACAGAAAATTTTCAAAAAGTTTAATCAAAGAATTAACCAATAGGTATCCTGAATTATTATTAAAAGGAGATAAATAATATTGATTACGGCGGTAAATACAGAACATAATGCAAGCTTTCGGGCAATACAGCTTTCGGTAAAAGAAGCCGAAAAAGCTCAAAGTTGCATTAATAAGTTGTTGGATTTTGGTTTGCCGCTAGAAAAAAAACAAAACATTAAAAATGCTATGTTTAATACATTTTCTTCTCACCTTAAAAATGAAGCAAAATGTAAAACGAGTCATTTTCGTTTGTTTAAAGATGTTTTGTCAGAGATATATCTGAAGTTTTCAGAGCTTTTGGAAGATATTAAGGAAAATCCGGATTTGGAAACATTCATTAAAAAGATTGAAGAATATAGACCGACAAAAGATACAATGAAATCCGAATATATTCATAAATCTCTTGACGCCCCTTTAAGAGATGACAAAAAATCAAAAACATTGGCGGATTTTATATTGGAAAAAGATTTGCCAAAGCCAATATCTGCAATTGATAGGGAAAAATTAAGAAACAAAATAGATTCAACCATCATAGAATCAAGACTTTCTACCATGATGGAGCGTCGGCTGCAAAAGCGAGCAGATGGTATTAAATACGCAGATATTGCAAAAGAAGAAAAAGTGAGAGAAAGAACAATTTCAGAATCGGTACGCAAAGGCATTTTGAGAATAAAAAAACAGAACAATACTCTGCCACAAGAATATATTGATAATGCCAAAATTTTAGCAAAATCATGGGACTGCAGCGAGGAAAAAATGCTCAAAGTTCTCTTACAGCATACGGATTTACTCTATAAAAAAACCGAAAGAATTATGCAAGATGTAAAGAAAGCGGCCGACTCATTAGGTTGCTCAGAAAAAAAATTTGCAAAAGCAGCTTTGTTGCAGCCGGCTCTATTTGGAATGAATCCGGAAACAATTTTGCAGCATGCCAAATTATCATCAAAAATTTTCGGTTGTAGTGAAAAAGATTTCATAAAAGTCGCAATCAGCAAAAATCCTGCTTTGCTTACTCTCAACCCCGAAACCCTTAAAAATAATATAAATAAATCATCAAGTAATATTGAATGCACGAAAGAAGAATTTATAAAAGCGGGAATGCGCGACCCAACCATACTATATCTTAAACCGGAAACCTTATTGAAGCATATTAAAGAATCCTCAAATTCTCTAAATTGTTCTGTAAAGGATTTTGTTAAGGTCGCTCTAAAACAGCCAATCCTTTTCTATTGTAATGCTGACACGCTGAATAAGAATGTAAAAAAAGCATCAGAATTGCTAGGTTGTTCTTTTGATCAATATGTTCAAGCAGCATTGAAACAAGGAACAATGCTTTATCAAAAGCCGGCGAAAACAAAGAGCAATATTCAAAGATCGGCCGAATTTTTACATATCTCGGAAAAAGAATTTGTAAGCATAGCATTAAAGCATCCACCATTATTTGTCCAGAAACCTGAGACATTGAAAGAAAATGCAGAAAAAATGGCAAAGATACTAAATATTTCAATTAATGACTATTTTAAAAAAATTAAGGGAAAACCTTCTATTCTGAGTCAAAAACCGGAAACATTAGAATCGAAACTGAAAATAAATGCTTATTACTATAAAATTAAAAATGAAAAATCGCTAAACACAATTGCGCAAGATTCAAATGATAAATTGTATTCCAAAATTCTCGCATATCTTGTACAACAATTAAAGAATAAGGAATTTGACTCACTTGTAAAAGTAATGAAGTATTTTAATATTGAAAACTTTTTAAGAGTGGCATCGAATAAAAATTTTTATTTTGAAATTCCTGCTGACGAAGTTGCAAGAGATTTTACTAAATATGTTCAAGAAATTTCAATTAAAACAATTGGCAGGAACATTTTTGAATTCAAAATTTTGGAGGATAGTCCTCAATGATGATAAATAAAGTACAAAATAATATAAATTTTCAAGCGATAAAGCTTTCGGAAATGGAGCTACAAAAATCTAAAAAACTTTTCGAAAAGTTAACTTCTGCAGTTCCATGCGAATCAGAAATTTCCAAAACTAAAAAAGACATATTTAATCTCTTTAATCCATATATTTTAAAAGAAGCAGAATCAAAGACAAAATATTACAACATATTTAAGGATGTTTTATCTGAAATTTATTTGTATTTTTCCGAAATGCTTAATGACATTTCAAATAATTCGGTTGAAAGTTTTATTCAAAAAATAAATGAATATAAGCCCTCAAAAGATACGATAAAACCCGAATATGTACACAGAACGCTCAATGTCAGTATCTATCAGGATGGTCAAAAAAAACATAAGATCGATATACTTACTGAAAAATCACTACCGGTTCCGGAATCTGCGGCAGTAATTGACAAATACAAGCAGAGGATTGATAACACTATAGAAGATAGTAATATATCTGACAAAATCAAGAAAAGGTTGAAAGAACGAGCAAAGGGTGCAATGTATAAAGAAATCGCCGAATCAGAAAATGTTTCTGCAAAATCAGTGGGGCTTACCGTCAAAAAGGCAATTTTACAAATTCAAAACAAATACGGAATATTACCACCGGAACTTCTTAAGAGGGTGAAAATTATTTCAAAATTTCTCGGTTGCAGTGAAAAGGATTTAATAAAAGCAGGAATAACTTCTCCGGGGTTATTTTATAAATCTATTGAAAATTATGAAAAAAATATACGGGAAATGTCCGACTTTTTAGGTTGTACAAAAGAAAAATATATTGAAAAATACATTACGAATTCCGGAGTTCTTTGTACAAAACCGGAAACTCTTGAAAAGAGGATAAAAATTGAAAATTATTACAAAAAAGTTAAAAATAAACAAGGTAAAAATGTTATCAGACGTGAATCCGAAAAAGCTTTGTATAACAAAATCCTTGCATATTTAATAAAAAAATATTCAAAAAATAATCCAAAGGTAAATATTATAAATATAAGACAATTTGATTTGGGAAATTTTCTCAAAGCTTCACCCAAATTGAACAAAACTTTTTGTTATGAAATTCCGGATGACGAAATTGCACCCGAATTTATAAAATATGTTCAGGATACATCGGTAGAAGCCATAGGAAAAAATTTATTTAAGTTTAAAATTATAAGTCAGTAGTGAAATTATGAAATTAAGTACAAATTATTACCAAAACTATACAAACTATCCAAATTTCAGGGCAGTAAAATTGTCTGCTGAAGAATTTAATAAATCGGAAAAAATTATTCGGAATCTGAAAAATAAAAGGGTTTTATCTAGTGAATATCAAACTTGGAAAAAAGATTTATTTAACATCTTCAGCGCACATATCCTAAGTGAAGCAAAACATAAAGCAAAAATCTTCTATATTACGGAGGATGTTTTTGCGGAATTATCACTTATGTTTGCAGAATTTGTACACAACATTGCGAAAACGGATTCTTTGGAAATATTGATTAACAAAATAGATGAATTTAGGCCCTCAAGAAACTCTCTCAAACCGGAATTTATGTATAAATCACTAGATTTAAATTTCTCTAGATTTATTCACGATATAAAACGAGTTGATATGATTACTGAAGAAAACCTACCTTCTCCGAAATCGGCTGTTGATATAGAGAAAGATGTTAATAGGTTAGACAAAATTATTGACGAAGAAGATTTATCTACGGTTACAAAAAGTAGGATGAAAGCGAGAGTTAGGGGTGCAAAATATAAAGACATTGCAGATAAAGAAAATGTGCATAAAACAAGTGCAAGACGCTCAGTAAGGAAAGGTATATTGAAAATCCAGCAGAGTAATGGGGTTATACCTCCGGAAATAGAGGAAAAAGTGAAGATTTTTTCACAACTCCTGGATTGTAGTGAAGCAGAGATTTTAAAAGCCGCCTTGAAAGATATAGACTTACTTTATATGGATTTAAAGATATTAAACCAAAATATCGATAATTCCGTGGATTTACTAAAATGCACAAAAAAAGACTTTATTAAGGCGGGGCTAAGGTTCCCTCAGATTTTTCATATTAAAGCCGAAACAATAATGACAAATATTCAAGAAGCGACAAAGATTTTTCAATGTCAGCAAGAGGAATATATGGCACTCGGATTAAAAGAACCAAGATTATTTTACACCAAGCCGGAAACAATAAATCAACGTATTAAGGAACTCTCGAGAGGATTAGATTGCACAGAGCAAGAGATTAAAGATCTATTGTTAAGGGCTCCGATCTTGAATTTTCATGCCCCACAAACACTGATATCAAAGGTTAAGGCGGCCAAAAAAGCATTTAATTGTACTCAGGCAGAATTTATAAGAACCGTTTTCAAACAACCGCAGCTATTATATCTTAATTTGGACACGATGCTACAAAATATAACAGAAACTGCGAAGTTGCTTGATATGTCCAAAGAAATATTAATGAAAAAAGCTTTAAAACAGCCGCAATTATTTGAACAAAAACCTCAAACAATACTCGACAATGTTATGGGATCTGCAAGATTAATCGGGTGTACAAAGCAAGAATTTATAAGACAATCATTAGCGCAGCCATGTTTGTTCTGTCAAAAGCCGGAAACAAATGCAAGAAAAGCCAATATTGCTAACTATTATCGCAAACTTAAAAATGTTCCGTTCCAGAATACGGTAGCTCAGGTTTCAGATAAAAAATTATATAACCAAATAATAGGATTACTGATAAAAAGGGAAGAACTAAAAATTTTTAATGAATCAAAAATCAATGTATGCAAATTTAAATTGGATAAATATTTAAAATCAAATTCCCAAATTAATTTCTATTTTGAAATTCCGGATGATGAAATTGTTGATGGTTTTATAAAATATGTTCAAGATACGTCTGTAAAATTACTCGGGAAAAATATTTTTGAATTTCAGGTTATGAAATAAAACAGGATTAGTAATTAATACTATAAAGTAAGGACGCCGCTACAGCGACGTCCGGTATTTTTATACCCCAATTTCAAAATTTAACCTAAAGCGGCAATTTTCTGCCGGATTTAATATTCAAACGTCTAAGATTTGTCAACGCATCATCAATGATTAAAGATTTTGAGCTATTAAGTATAGCACCTAACGTTTCATAAGTTCCCGCAACACCTATATTTCTCAGGTCACGGAACATTTTGATATCAATCTTAGGAATATCATAAACTTGACCTGCAGGTATAAGTTCATATCTTGAATTACCATATCTTGCAAGTTCTCTGTAGTTTTCGTAGGATTCCAACGCTTTTCTTGCCCTTACATCTGCATCACTTGGAAGGTAGTCATTCTTTGCTACCCTGTTTATTAGTCCCCATAATGGCGATAATGTAACAAACTCGCCTTTAAAATCAATTCCTTCTTTTATGACATTATCTTTTTCCATTTTGTTAAGGTTTTTTACGACATCT
This sequence comes from Candidatus Gastranaerophilales bacterium, assembly GCA_905236055.1. GTDB lineage: Bacteria > Cyanobacteriota > Vampirovibrionia > Gastranaerophilales > Gastranaerophilaceae > CAG-196. Next base: position 7,226 of record CAJOOA010000065.1, read on the forward strand.
GCAACCAAAGGTTCTTCAAGTTCTTTTGCGAATTTCTTTAAATTCCTGAATTTTTCAGGACGACCAACCATGGTTCCATTTCTATACATAACTAATTCTGAATCGGGTGTCAGTTTTTTATCTTTGGAAGTAAGTTCCCAAAAATAACCGTCAGAACAACCCCTTTCTACAAGTTCCTTTTCTGCATCCAACATTCTTAGTGCTTCTTGCATATCTTTGCTGTCTAATTTTTTTGCCATTTCATAAACTTGGCGACTTACTCTATTTTCTGCGAATGAACCTTTAAAATTGGCATTTTGGCTTGCTGCCGGATTAATTTTCATAAATATAACCTCCTAATTTTTCTATATAAAAACACGTAAAAATATTTTTTGCTATCTGTTAGCAAATTTTTTTTTTAGAAGTTTTAATTTTGTATGAGGTTAGATAATAGTAATATTTTTGCTTTTAAATCAAAGAATAAAGTTATTCGTGATGCAGATAATATGGTAAGGCATGTTAATAACATGTTCCCGAGGGTATCGCTGTCAAAAGCAGCATGCTATAACAATTTCCCATATAGTTCCTTGGATAATATATATGAGGAGACAGTTGCTTATGAAAAATTGCGCAAAGTAAGAAAAATTTCTGATTTAATTTACCCAAGCAAAGAATCTGTTGCTGATAAATGCAGCCGATATTTAGATGCCTTAAGACTTTTTCCTGCCGGTAATTGTGGAGAATCCTCGTTTCTTGCAAAAATAGCTGCAGAAATTAACGGAATTAAAAATGCAAAAATAGCAAGTCTTTATAATCGCTATGAAGATATGGATCATTCAGTTGTACTTGTAAATGACAAGAAACCGTATATTATTGATTGCTGGCTTGGTTTTGCTGATTATGTGCCAAATGCTATTCAAAGATATTTGAAAGAATTTAGTCAGTATATTGTAGAAGAAGGACAAGAAATATCATCGAAATCCATGAGTTTTAGCGTGGAAAAAGCCCTCAGTCTCTTCAAAAACATGAATTTTTCAGAAAAAGATGTTTGCGAACTCAGAAAAAGGTTTCCGGAATTAATAATGAGAAATAAAACATAATGAAGATAACGTCAATACAAAATAATACCAATTTTAAATCGGGTTTAACTCCCGAGATTTTGGCTTTGGAACAAAAGATTAATCCCAAAAGGACAGAATCTTATTTTAAATATAACCATTACAACGATTGGCTTGATTTTCAACGTTTGGATTTAAAAAATAATAAAGCGTATGCAGCGGCTTGCAAACTGTGTTTTAATATCTTTAAAGAGTTTAAAAATAAACACAATTATGTAAAAGGTGTTTCTGCTCAAAATCATGTTTTCCCGCATGACATATATGTATATAATTACGAGGATTTAACTGAACAGGCAAAAAAAGACAATTCATTTTTCCTGGTAAATTGGGATTATTTGCACGATTTTGATAAAAAAATAAGGTCCTTTGATCCCGGAACAATATTGATGAGAAATAATTTCCCTGATTTGGAATCAATTGATGCGCAAATGGACAAGAATAAAAAAGACCATTTTTTAAGTACAGGCCATTTTTTACATCATTTTGTACATGAATGGCTTCACTCAATACAACAAAAAATAGTACATAATTTAACTTCTGACCTGGGGCAGGGAAGTTATGGACAAACCGTAGAAAATTACCAAACTGCCAAATTAAGCAGAAGTGAACGGAATATGGTTTATGATATTTTGGGTAAATATGCTGCACAGGAACTCAATAGAGGGGAATATGCAGAAGTTTTCGCGGAGGGCTGGGCAAAATGCATATTGGAAGCCCTTGATAAAGATTGTATACATTTTAAAAAAGATCCGCTGATGATTTTAAAAACACTGCGAAAAGAATTTCAGACTTTGCTTTGGAAAGTATCAGATGTAGAGATAGCAAGATTTAGATTTGGATGGAGTGTACGCAATAATGAGGACAACAAACCGGTTATAAACATATAAATGACTCGCCTTAAATATTCGTTGACTTGCAAGGATTTTATGATAACATTTTAGAGTGAGGATTTAAAAGTCTTCCCGCGCTCCAGCGGCAAGCTGTTTATAGAAATGCATGCTCCAGTGGCGGAATCGGTAGACGCGTTGGACTTAAAATCCAATCGGGGTTCACCCTCGGTGCCAGTTCAA
>CAJOOA010000066.1 GCA_905236055.1 Candidatus Gastranaerophilales bacterium
ATTAATAGAATCTTATAAAAATTGCTGCAAACATCCGAGTCTCTTTGAATATTATTCCAAAATTTTTAAATAAAATGTAATTTCAGCTAATAGGTCGGGCTTTAGCCCGACACATTTATTTTACAAGTTATTGTCGGGTTAAAACCCGACCTATAATTAAGATAGTCAATATATCTGTTCTTTCTTCTCAAACCGAGTGTTATTTTATAGCTGGAGTGAGCTGTGGACAAATGTTTTTTTAGAAATATAAATTTATTTGTAAACATTTATAAAACAGAATAGCCAAATTATTTTTTGTGTATTTTAATATACATGTAAGAAAAATATAAACAAAAGGAAGATTATGAGAATATTACCTACAGATAATATACATTTTGGAATGGCAGTCAAAGCAACTCCGGAAGCAAAAGAGTTTTTATCGGAGCGTTTAACAAGAAGAGGTTTAAAAAAGCTCCAAAAATTGACTAAATTTGCCGAAAACGATTCGGTTAATGTTAATTTAAGCACCAGAATAAGATACTTAAAATGGGGGACTTGCCCTGATTTACAGGGAGCTCCGTACACCCAATTAGTTGTTAATACCGGAGATAAGGGTGAGGGTTATGAGCCCGACGGGATGTCATTTTGTATCATAAGAGCAATTAAAAGAGCCGTAAATGATGCTCATTTTCTGTCAGAAAACAAGAAAACCCTCGATACCATATTATAATTAGGGCAGATTTATAACTTTTAGTCGGAATTTTGAGCGAATTCTTCTGTTTTGTTATTGTCAGAATCATTTTCAATAGTCAAAAATTTATCAAAACCTGTGAGCTTAAAGGCGTATAAAACTTCTTCATTTACATTTTTTAATTTTAAAACAGATTTCCGTTCTTGTGTTATTTTATAAATTTCTAAAATTGCTCTGAGCCCGATACTCGCAATATTACTAATACCGGAAAATTCAAGAACCAGCTCTTTTGTATACGTTCTATCCAAACACTCTTTTATCTCATCAAGGTAATCATGTGCATTGTATATGTCCAATTTTCCTCTTGCTTCAACATACAATATTGCGTCTTTTTGATACGTAATTTTTGTAAACAATTTATCTCTCCTGATTCTTGATTCTATTATACAATTTTATTCGGGACAAGTAAATGAATTATACGAAAATATAATATATTTAATAAGTAGAATTCAAACGAATCCGTTATATACATGATATAATGATTTAAAAGTTATGTCATAATTTTCTACAGTATTAGATTTGTTATGTTATAAAATAAGAGGATTTTATATGGACGTAATCATCAAAAGTAACGGATTAAATGCGTTGTATGTTCAAGCAGCAGGAAGATTGGACTTGGACAGTGCCGTTGACTACGGTACTAAGGTAAAAGACACCATAGAGGATTCCGATATTACTATAACAGAAGTAATTCTCGATTTTTCACAAATTACATTTATTTCGAGTTTTGGTTTGAAAATAGTTCTGGAATTATATAAATTTATGAAAGAGCGAAACGGAGTTTTGAAACTCAGAGGTGTTTCTGAAAGTTTGATGAATTCTTTCAGAATGGTAGGATTTAATAAATTTTTAGTGTTTGAATAATGTTTAAAACAATAAGGTCAAAAGTTATTATAACCGCAATTGTAACGCTGACATTTCTAATGTGCGCATTTGCTTGTCACACGGTTATTTCAAGAATGAAAACAAAACAGTTGATGGTTCAAAATTATGTGTATTCTCTCAATTCTTTTGCCGATGATATAAGAAACCAAATAATAAGATCAGAAGATAATCTGAAAGGTCTGGCTTTGACCGGAGGATTGTTTTACAAAACATACAGAAATCAAGAACTCGCAGATAAAGTTATCGTAAAAATTTTTGAAAATTATCCTGAAACATTAGGTGGCGGGATTTGGTTTAAGCCGTATGTTTTTGATAAATCAAAAAAGTATGTTTGCTTTTATGCGTTTCATAACAAAGACAACGAAGTCGTAATTGACAGAAGTTTTGAAAGTGAAGAATATGATTATCCTAATCAAGGATGGTACAAACAAATAATTTCAAACGTAACTCCGGAAAATAATATTGTATGGTCTGAACCGTATTATGAAAATCAGGGAAGTTATACGCTGATGGTTACAGCAGGTTCCGGAATTTATGTTGATGGCGAACTTGTAGGTATTGTTACAGTAGATTGGGAAATAGATTCTATAATGGATAATATTTCCAAAATGAAGCCGATAGAAAGGACATTTTCACTCTATAAAAGCGGCAAAAAAATTCGTAACAGTTTTGCACTTTTGGGTAACACTAACTATGACTACATAATTTCAACAACCGATCCGTATTTGGAAAGCGATAAACTCGTGGGACATTCTTTAAGGGAAATCCCTTGGTATGCAAATAATTTGTATGAAAGAACTTATATAACATATCACAATAAGAAATACGTTCCTTTTGTAAAAAAAATGAACAATGGAATGGAGTTAATTATTTGCATTCCAAAATCAGAAATGTTTAAAGATATCGACAGATTTTATTTATGTATTGTATTGGTCATGCTGTTTTTAGGACTCATAATTCCTATGCTTTTGTATGTCAGTATGAATAATTACATAGTTAAGCCAATCGATAAACTTATTGATATAGCGTGCAAAATCGGCCGTGGCGAAGATATTCAGATTAAAATCGAAAAGCCCGAAGAATTTGCACAATTGGCATCCACTTTTGATTTGATGACTAAGGATATAAAGTCGATCACTCGGGAGAGGGCAAGGATAAATTCAGAGCTTGCTGTTGCCAAGTCTATACAAGCTGCCAGTTTGCCTGGCGTATTTCCGCCATTCCCCGAAAGAACCGAATTCGATATTTTTGCTTCTATGGATGCTGCCAAAAAAGTCGGTGGTGATTTTTATGACTTCTTTTTTATTAACGAAAATGAATTTATGTTTCTTATTGCGGATGTTTCAGGGAAAGGTGTCCCGGCTGCATTATTTATGATGAAAGTTAAAACACTTATAAATAATCTTTCCCAAATCGGATACAGCCCTAAGCAACTCATGCGTGAAGTCAATGCAAAAGTCTGTGAGACCAACAAACAAGGACTTTTTGTTACAATGTTGGCTTGTATTATAGATTTATCCACCGGCAAAATGACTCTTATAAATTGTGGACATAATCCGCCGTTGTTAAAAAGAAAAAATAAACCCTATGAGTTTTTAAAATTATCTCCGAATTTCCCTCTCGGAATTTTTGATGATATGGACTTTGAATTATTTGAAACAATAATGGAACCGGGAGATTCAATATATACATATACTGACGGTGTTACTGAGGCAACAAACGCAAGTGATGAAACATACGGGGAAGCAAAGCTTTCTGATTGTCTGAATAAGATTGAAGAAACAAATCCAAGTACTGTTATTCAAGGAGTAAAAGATTCAGTGTTGCAATTTACCGATTCCGCTTCTCAAAGTGATGATATCACAATGTTGGTTTTTAAATATTTAGGTCCTCATAATAATATTAAAACATTTAAACAAGAAGCAAAAATTGAGAACTATAAAGAATTCTGCATGTGGCTTCATAAAGCTTGTAGCGAATGGAATATCAGCAATGAAATGACAAATAAATTGGATATGTGCGGCGAAGAAATTTTTGCTAATATTGCGTTCTACGCTTATCCTGAAAAAAAAGGCAACATTGAAGTCGAATTGAAAAATTTAAACGGCAATCTTATCTTTGAATTTAAAGATGACGGAATGGAATATAATCCTCTTGAAAAACCTGATCCTGATATAAATTTACCTCCGGAAGAAAGACCTATCGGTGGTTTGGGCATATTTATGGTAAAACAAATTGCTGATAAGGTATCTTATAAAAGAGAAAATAACAAAAATATATTGACTTTAATTTTCAATATTTAGTTCAAAAATTTTATATTTTCAGCATGTTCTTTTATATTATAATCGTCATTTTCAATAATTCCATTACCCTATTATCATAAACTTATTTTGATGTTATTCTTGTTATATGAAAAAAGCACTGCATATTATTTTTATTCTGTGTATTGTTGTAGTATTTGGGATGCTTGTCATAAAAAAAGATACCCCCGAAAACGCCTTTTCAGAAAATTACTTAACCGAAACAGAAAACATAACGTATCCTGCGCAGAATAAAAATATTACGCTTGACGGAGTTGATTATCTTCAATCTCAAGCTCCGGTCGGAAAATTTGGTGGAGAACTTGTTATTTCAACAATAGGGGAGGGCCCCAAAACCTTCAATCCTTGTAATACGAAGGATGCAACATCTTCCTCTATGGCGGGAATATTGTATGACGGGCTTTTGACAACAGATGCTCGTACGGGTGAAGTCATTCCGCAATTGGCAAAATCTTTCGAAATTAAAGGTACCGATTACATCATAACTTTACGTAAGGGCTTAAAATGGACGGATGGCGTACCCATAACGGCAGATGATGTAATTTATACATACAAAGATATTGTATTCAAAGGGCTTGGAAATACATCAGCAAGAGATTCGATGATGGTTAGAGGCAAATTACCTGAACTTGTAAAAATAGATGATTATACAGTCAAATTTACAACTCCTGAGCCATTCGCACCATTTTTAAGACAACTCACATATCCTATTGTTCCAAAGCATTATTTTAAGCCCCACTCGGATCAAGGAGATTCAGTGTTTGGCGCATTTTTGAATCCAAATACTCCGCCCACGCAAATTGTTTCCAACGGTGCTTTTAAACTTAAGGAATATGTTGCCGCCCAAAGAGTTGTCTTCGAGCGTAATCCGGATTATTACAAAGTTAACCTTAAAAATGAAAAATTACCATATTTGGATAAATTAGTTTATTTAATTGTTGGTGATACTAATAATGAAATCCTTAAATTTGAAGCAAAAGAAGTTGATGTGCTTGGGCTTAGAGGGTCAAATGTCGCACGCTATAAGTTGAAAGAGCCGACATCAGATTATAAAATATACAATTTGGGGCCTGATACAGGAACTTTGTTTCTCGTAATAAATTTGAATAATCGTAAAAACGCTGAGGGTAAGTATTATGTCAGCCCTGTTAAGCAAAAATGGTTTAGAAACAGGAATTTTAGAAACGCTGTAGATTGGGCGGTTGACAGAAAAGGAATGGTTAAAAATATAGCTCAAGGTGTTGCTGCACCGCTATTCACGGCAGAAAGTATGAATTCGATATACCTGAATAAGTCAATTAAAGGGCATCCGCAGGACAAAAATGTATCAAAAGAATTTTTGAATAAGGCGGGGTTTTATCTTAAAAACGGGATTCTTTACGACAAGGACGGTAATCGTGTAGAGTTTGACCTATACACCAACGCCGGCTCTTTAGATCGTGAATCTATCGGTGTTATGATTAAACAAGACCTTGAAGATTTGGGAATGAAAGTTAATTTTAAACCAATTGAATTCAATTCTCTTGTAAATAAACTTTCTAATACAAATGACTGGGATATGGTAATAATAGGACTGACTGGTTCTCCTCTTGAACCGCACGACGGAAAAAATGTTTGGACTTCATCAGGGCCTTTGCATCTTTTCAACCAAAGACCTCAAAATTATAAAAACGACGACAGATATAGCTGGGAGGTTGAGTTGGATAATATTTTTGAAGAGGGTGCTTTAAAGCTTTCCTTCAAAGAAAGAAAACCTATTTATGACAGGTATCAACAAATAATTTATGAAGAAAAACCTATTATATATCTATATTCGCCGACAAGGATAACGGCAATACGAAAGAGGTTTAAAAATATTTTTCCATCTGCTCTAAGCGGCTTGGTTTACAATTTAGAAGAAATTTATGTTGGTGATGACGAAGAAAAAACTTCATTGGGAGGTGCGAAGTAATGGAATTTTGGCGCTATGTGGCTAAAAGAATATTGCAAACGATTCCTCTTTTGATAATCGTTTCTTTGATAAGCTTTTTCATAATCCGTCTTTCGCCGATTGATCCACTGGCGGAGTTAAAGTTAAATCCTTCGATATCTCAGGAAACTTTGGATAAAGAAATTAAACGGCTAAATCTCGACAAACCCATATACGTACAATATTTTTCATGGGCGAAGTCCTTTGTAAAAGGTGATTTGGGCTATACTTCGGCGGGAGAAAAGGTTTCTTCCAAGCTTAAAGAAAGAATCCCAAATACACTGCTATTGACACTTGTTGTAATCTTTATGACTTGGTCGGTCGGGATTCCGCTAGGTATTGCAGCCGCATACAAAAAAGAATCCTCATTCGACAGAATGCTTACGGTGATTGCAAGTATCGGAATGGCAATTCCGTCATTCTTTTTTGCTATTCTTATGCTTATTTTTGCGGTTAAAACCAGTTGGTTTCCGGTTGGCGGCTTAACGAGTTATAACTTCAATGACATGTCTTTATTGGGTAAGGTTATTGATATTTCAAAACATCTGATTTTGCCATCGCTGGTATTGTTTACAATATCACTTTCGGGTCTGCAGCGGCAGATGAGAGCTAATATGCTTGAGGTTATGGATAGTGATTATATTAAATTTGCAAGAGCGAAGGGGGTAAGTGAATTCAAGGTTGTATTTAAGCACGCTCTGAGAAATGCGGTTAACCCGATGATAACTCTTTTAGGCTTCGAGTTCGCAGGATTGCTGAGCGGTGCTGCTTTAACGGAATACGTGTTCCAGTACCCAGGTTTGGGCAGGCTCATACTTGAAGCTGTTATGAAATCCGATATAAACCTTGTAATGGCATCTCTGATGATGGGAACAATTATGCTTATTGCGGGAAATTTAATTGCAGATATATTGCTTATGATAACGGATCCCCGGCTCAGGACAAAGGGTTAAAGGGGTAAAAGGGTAACAAATGGAAATACTACAAAAAATATTCAAAGATAAATTCGCAAAATCGGCATTTATTGTGCTCGCATTTTTGTACCTGATTATTCTCTTTGCAGATTTTATTGCCCCTTATTCGAGTACTTATTCAAATCGTGATATGTCTTATGCTCCGCCATCAAAGATTTATACAATTACGGAAGAAGGTAAGTGGTCCTTGCCTTATACCTATAATTACATAAGAGAGTATGAACCGGCTTTGATGCAGACTATTTATAAACAGGACAGGAGCAAAAAATATTATATTAAACCATTTGTGAAAGGTGAAAAATACAAGCTTTTAGGAATAATTCCATGTGACAGACACCTTTTTGGCGTTCGTAACGGTGGATACATTTACCCCCTTGGAACCGATATAAACGGTCGTGATGTATTTTCACGGCTCTTATTTGGCGGCAGAATTTCTATGACAATCGGTTTTTTGTCTTTGTTTATAGTTTTCCCGATAGGACTTTTGTATGGCGGAATTTCGGGATATTTCGGCGGAATTTTGGATACAATAATGATGAGGTTTGCGGAAGCCATAATGGCAATACCAAGTTTTTATCTTTTAATCATTCTTGCGGCAATTTTACCGTCCGGAATGACAAGCATTCAAAGATTCTGCCTTATTGTTGTTATACTTGCACTGATTGGCTGGGCTGGATTCGCAAGAGTAGTCAGGGGAATGGTTTTGTCCATCAAGAATGAAGAATTCGTTCAGGCGGAAAAAACAATGGGGGCATCAAATTTAAGAATAATTTTAAAACATATACTTCCGCAGACAACGAGTTATGTAATAATTGCAATGACACTTTCGGTACCGTCTTATATTTTGGCGGAATCAGGGCTGAGCTTTTTGGGGTTGGGCATCCAACAGCCCGATGCAAGCTGGGGCAATATGCTTAAAGAGGCGCAGGAATTTACAAATATACTCTACAGACCTTGGCTCTTAACTCCCGGATTTTTGATTTTCATTGCTGTACTTTCATTTAACCTTTTGGGTGATGCAATAAGAGATTTTCTTGACCCTAAAAGTCAGAGCAAATAGAAATTATTCAAGCAGCATTATTTCGCCGTCGGCGGGGGCGTAAATGTAATTCTTAACTTCCGATGCACGCAAATCTGCTCTTGATAGCGTTGCATTTCCTACACAATCCAGATGGCTTGCTATCAATTTTCCTTGAGGATAATATGAGAGTAATTCCTTAATATCACTTATTCCCATGTTAGTCTCTTCTCCTTGCGGAGTTTGTGTACAAGCGGCATTTAGCACAATATAATCGGGTTTATATTTATCAAGAGCTTCTTTTACTCCTTCGTACCAAATGGTATCACCTGCGAGGTAAAGTGTCGGTTCATTTACCCCGCGAAATATTACGCCCATTGCTTCCCAGCGCATACCGTTTGCTAAAAATATGTGTTCTACAAGAGTTTTTATACCATGCATGCATGCTGTTTTAAATAAATTTATCCCCTCAAATTCCGTTCCTTCTGGACTTAAGATTTCAATATTAGTAAAATGTTCTTTTTCTAAAGCATTTTTATCAAAAATATCCTGAACGAATATTTTTATATCTTTAGCCAAAATGTTCTGTGCAAATTTGTCAAAATGGTCATTATGCAGGTGCGTGATTATAACTGCATCAATGTTTTTAATTATATCCTTGGGCGAAATCGGTAAATCATGCAATGGCCATGACACATCAGGAATTTGTATACTTTCCGCTCCTATTCCATTTACCCCTGCCCCAGCAAACATAGGGTCGATTAAAAACCGTTTGCCAGAATATTCAACGATTAATGTAGCATTTCTAAGTTGGTGGAGTCTCATAAAATTCCCCCTGCTTATGTAACATATACACACTTTACCACAATTTATTTCACTAATATAGAAACAATTTCGTAAATCTTTTTTAAATTTTTTGCAGAGCATTGATTGAGCAGAACGGTAATATTTTCAATAATATCCTGATTGGAATCGGAGTTTGTAACTAAAAGCTGTTGAGGGGTGATGTGGAATGCTTTACATATTTTGTCAACAGTTTCCGCAGTCGGCTGATATTTATTACGTTCAATATTAGACAAACCTTGTAAACTTATTCCGATTTTTTCAGAAAAGGATTCTTGCGTTAACCCGTGCTTTTGTCTCAATGCTTTAATATTTGAGTTGATTAGTTTTTGATAATTCATACACTAAAGCATATAGTAATTCGCCAAATAGTTGTATAAACTAAATATTTATAAAAACGTCTAAATAATTGTAAAGAATTGTAAAAAAGCTTGTAAAAACAGGCAAATTTTGAATAATTGAATACTTATCATGAATGTAAGGTTTTAAAAAAATGAAAGGAGTTCTGTTATGTCAGATTATGCAATTCAACCTATACATTCATATGGAGTAATTTCTCCTCAAAAAGAAAATTATACTTCTTTCAGAGAAAGACGAAGTGAAAAGCGGGCGTATTTCAAAGCGCCGGTTAAAAAAAGCACAACTATTCTCGGAGGTATTTCGGTAAGTGCTTTTATGTTATCCAGCCTTGCTGTGACAGAAGCAGGGGCAAAATTCTTAAAATTAGAAAAAAGTAAACCTGCTAAAATTGCTACTACTGCACTTATGGCACTGGGTGCAATAGGAACTGTAATTGCCCTGTTAAAGGCCGGAAAAGAAAAAAGAGAATATCTTAGCGGACAAGCATAAGTTTTATGAGTCGGACTAATGCCCGGCTTTTTATTTTTTAATTTTAAAACTCGTCAACAAATCGCGGGTCATTACTTCTTGCGGAGTTGAAAATCTCTTTGTTTTCACCGTTTTTGCCCACAAAGCGCCAATGCCACGGCTCAAAACCTAAGCCCTGCGCATTGTTTTCGGGGAATGATTGTTCGAATCCGTATTCGTATGCGTGTTCGAGTAGCCATCCATACTCTTTGGTGTTTTTAAACCGTTCTTCCGTATCATTAATGTCTACTGCTAAACCCGTGTGATGTTCGGAATACCCTGAAGGCGCAGAATACTTTAATCTTGCTTTCATTTGCTCATCAGTTGGGTATTTACCATTAAATTTACTTTTAAAAACTTGTATTTG
>CAJOOA010000067.1 GCA_905236055.1 Candidatus Gastranaerophilales bacterium
AAGGAACGTTGCTATGGGTATGGCATCCTCACAAGCCAGACTCTTGATGCTGACATCGAGATTGCATGACGTTGAGTTAAAAGCTCAACAACTTCAAAATGCAAAAATTCAGCTTGCAACGGAAGAAGATGAGATTTACGCAGAATATCAAAGAGCGTTGGATGCAACCACACTCACTATGTCAGTATATAGCAACAACGGAATTACTTTAACTAATATAGCAGCAACGTTTAATAATGCCTTTTCAATTGGAGCAAATACACCGGCCAAAGTCTCTTCCGGTAATGAAGGATACATTTTGCTCGACAGAAGGGGGAGAGTGGTAGTAGATGATGATATTTATGAGGGGTACAACAACTTCCAATCGTATCATTATACAGGTAATGGTATGCCAGATAATGCATATCTTTTCGCCCTGTTTATGATAGGAGGACAAATAGGCGGAGAGGAAAATTATTACACTAATGACTATGTCTTTACCGGAGTTTGGGGCCGCATTGATGATTTAGATGAGGTCTTTAGAGAAGACAACAGTGATTTGTGTAATCAAGCACAAGATGTATTGACCGGAATGGGAATTGTCGGTGTTAACTGGACTGTCGCAAAATTAATAAGCCGTTCAATGGAATATATGAACGGTGGAACTTATGGAGAAAACACAATCCCGCCAGCCACACCGGAACAAAGAGAGATTCTGGAAAAATTAATTAACACGTTCTTTGTAAAATTCCAAAACAGAATCTTTAATGACGAACTTGAAGAAGAAGGGTACAATCAGAGCGACTTCAGTTATTATATGCGCATATATAATGCTATCCAAGAACATGGCGGATGTATATCCATAGATGATTTTGAAGCCCCGGGCGGTGATGCCGCGAACAATTCAGAATGGCTTACTGCTATGATTGAAGGCGGACAAATGTTAATTGAAAAAGTTACATTTGACAAAGATGGAAAAGCAATCTTCAACACAGTAAGTGTAGCGTCGGATACCAATTTTGATTTCATGACAGCCAGCGATTTGGATAAACAAGCTCTGGCAAAAGCGGAAGCAAAATATGAACACGATTTAAAAATCGTCAACAGAAAAGATGATAAAATTGACAAAGAACTCAGCAATTTGGAAACTGAAAGAAATGCCCTCACAAAAGAATATGATTCAATTAAAAAAGTCGCCAGCGATAATATTGAAAGAACATTTGGTATATTCTCATAACAAATTTAACAAAATATAAGTCCGTATCAAGTTTAATAACACGTCTCTTTTTAAAAACACAAAAATAGAAAGGGGCTCTTCGCCCCTTTCCATTCTTTTGATGAACATATTGCAGAATACTTTACTGCTACTCTTATTTTAACCTGTTTTTTACGTTTTTCAACCCTTTACGTATAAATATTTAGCCACACTGATAAATTGACATTTAGCGAGCTTAATCTTATCATTGATTTTATAGAGAGTTTGGGGATTTTTATGAATATGAAATTATTTAAAAATATAGGAATAATATTCGCAGTTTTATTTAGTTCAATTTATATTTTATTTTTGCTGTTACCTTTTATTTTGTCACCTATTTTAAATAATTATGCGCCTCAGATTAATGATGAAATTAAGGAATCAACCGGATTACAGTCATCTATTGAAGGTATAAGACTTGTAACTACTCCAAAGATGACAATCGGGGCAAAAATCAACAAAATTATAATAAAAACGCCTGAAAACAAGAGTTTTATAAATGCCCACAATTTCCAAGTAAAAATGTCTTTATTACCCGTTTTGAGAAAAAAATTGGAAATTGACTCGGTTAAATGTAATCAAATTGACATAAATTTAGGTTTGAACAAAGATGGTTCTTTTGAGGTTGAAAAGTATTTTGTGGCAGAATCTGATAATTCCACTGCCGAAAAAACCAAACCTGAAATGAACCTACCTTTCGGACTCAAACTTTCAAATAATCTACCTGACATTAAGGTTGGAAATTACAATATCAAATTTATTGATTTGTCCAACAATAAAACTTATCTAATTAAAGGAAACCATTTCGAAATTACTGATTTTGTGTTAAACAAAGGGCTAAAAATTAATACTAACGGAAATATAATTTTGGTAGACAGAGAACAATTCAAATATAATTTAAAGATTAACAATAAAATAATGCCCGATTTGGATCTACACGAACTCGTTTTTAATCCTGAATATCTAAAAGATAAAGAAAATAAGCAAGAAGAACAAAATATAGAAATAAATATTCTTGATATTCTGAAATGCTTATATAACTACAAAATTACTGCTAATATTGATTCCGATATAACACTAAAAAATGAATATAATAAGGGTTATCTAAATGTTGATAACATGTCAATTTCACCTTCCGGTATAACTTTGCCGCCAAGTAATGCAAAACTCAATTTTAACGGTAATAAAATAAATATAGATTCAAATCTTTATACAGCACAAAGTGAATGTTCAAAAGTCAACGGAACTATTAAAACCGGCAAAAATACAAAAATAGATATCAATTTTAAATCCGGAGCCGAACTTTCAAATATTATAAAAATTTTAAATGCTTTTGCAACTACTTTTAACATAAAGGACCTACAGACACTCAGCGCAAACGGTAAAATTGATGCTGACTTTAACATTAAATCTGATTTAAAAACTGTTATTTCAGATGGGTATTTGAAGATACCTTCCGCTTCTGTTAAATATGGACTCTACAACATCTCTATAGATAAAATTAATGCAAACATCGTTCTAAATGATAATAATATCAATATTAAAAATCTGGGATTCACAATCTTCGACCAACCGCTACGTTTGTATGGATTAGTAAAACAAAATGCGACAGCAAACTTACATCTCACAGGTAATAATTTAAGTTTGAAAGGGTTGATAATTGCTTGCGGACAAGCCGCGCTTCTAAAAGAAAATCAAGTTAATTCCGGACTTGTAACTTTAAAAGCCGACATTGTCGGAAAACTTGACAGTATTAAACCAAATACCAAAATTATTTTAAGTAATCTTGATATTAAAAATTTGCCTTCAAATACTGTAATCAAACTGCCTGCTACAGATATAAACATGCTTGCTGACGGGCAGAATCTTTCAGGAACAATACTGAGTAAAAATATTAAGGCCATAAATCCTGCTGCAACAGTCGATATTCCTACAATTTCCGCAAACATAAAAGGAAATGATATTGAAATTTCCCAAACTCCAGTAAAAGTTGAAAATATAAACTTTACTACAAGCGGGAAAATAAAGAATTATATGGCAGAAAAAATGACTTTGGATTTTATAACAACAGGAGACATAAAATCAAAACTTACAGGTGATATAAATTCTGTCAAGCAAACTTTAAATCTTATTTATGCAACAACACAGGATTCAACAATTGTTGTTCCTATGTTTGACAAATCAAAAATGGTATTTAATGCAAACCTTAATATAACAGGGCATATGACAAACCCACAAGTCGCAGGAGGGGTAAATGTACCCTATTTAAATATTCCTGAAATTCCTGTAATTATGGAAAATATTTCTGCGAAACTACACGGAGATATGTTTAACGGAAGCGCAACTGTTGCCAAATTTGTTAACAACGGTATTGCCGCAAATAATATTTCTTCGGATTTTTCAATGAAGGGTGAAAATTTCTACCTAAAAAATCTTAAAGGAAATGCTTTTGACGGGAATTTTAACGGTGAAATTGTT
Source organism: Candidatus Gastranaerophilales bacterium (assembly GCA_905236055.1). Classification (GTDB taxonomy): domain Bacteria; phylum Cyanobacteriota; class Vampirovibrionia; order Gastranaerophilales; family Gastranaerophilaceae; genus CAG-196. Next base: position 3,713 of record CAJOOA010000067.1, read on the forward strand.
TACAATATGGCAAACACAAAAACCAATGTTATTTTAAAGGGTGAAGAAATGAATGCCGAAAAAGCAATTGAAGGCGCTGCAGGTATAAAAGGAGCTTTGACCGGAACTCTTGGTTTTGACACGAAATTGGATTTATTTGTTTATCCTGATTTCAACGACTTAATGCGCTCCGTTAAAGGACCTTTAACATTTAAAATTAACCATGGCGCGTTCGGGAAAATAGGACGACTTGAAAACTTCCTTCAGGCAAATAATATCATTGCTAATACTGTTTTAAAAACAACTGTTGATTCTTTTTCAAATATTGCATCTATAAAAAATTCTGCTCAGTTCGATTACATTACCGGGGAAATGACTCTTTCAAACGGTTGGGCAAATATTTCGAATATAAAAAGCACAGGAAAAACCTTAGCATATTTTATTACTGGTAAATACGGCCTCATAAACGGAACTGCAAACCTGGTCATTTTAGGGCGTCTTGACGGTTCTATTGTTAAACTCTTAGGACCTATAGGAGAACTCTCTGCAGAAAAAATCCTTTCCTATATTCCAAAATTTGGTGAATACACAGCAAAATATGCTAATTCTATGACAACTGACCCGGACAAAGAAAGGACAAAAGATATCCCAAAACTTTCTACCGGTACGGAAACTTATAAAGATTTCAAAGTCGTATTTAACGGCGGAGTTGAAAGTACAAGCTCGGTAAAATCCTTCAAGTGGCTTTCTAAAGTAGATACCAGCGCAATTGAGCAACAAAGCATCAAAGAAACCATAAAATCACTAAAAACAAATGTAAACACTGATATTAATTCCACAGTTACAACGGTGAAAGATACGGTTAATGCTGTTAAAGAACAGAAAGAACAATTAAAAGAATCCGTTAATGAATTAAAGAATTTATTCAAGTGGTAATAAATATTATTAAGTTTTGTAAACATATTTCTTCCAAATGAAATCGGAGGAAATTTATATACTTTATATATGTGTAAGACGTGAGCACCCCAAACACAAGGATATCAACTGATGGCAACACTGGCGATTTACGATATTAATGCGTATGCAACTCAAATTTCTAAAGAGTTCTATATTGATGAAACGGACAAAGAAAATGATAAGTCCTATATATTGGTCGACGAAATGAATTTATTTGCATCGGATTTAAAAAACAGAGTTAAATTTGTTTCACGAACAAAAAAAAGATATAAATAATTAATCATTATTTTAATTCCCCAAACTTACTTATCTTAGCGCCTTATTTGTAAAAATAAGTCATTTTTCTTGTCTTTATCTTTTTAAAAGCATATAATAGTTATAGGCCGTTGGGGATTAGAAAAACTTATGAAGAGAATATATTTTTTAGTGTTATTTTTTTTAATAACAAATACAGCTTTTGCCGGAAACATTTACGAACCTTATGTACCCGCTATGAATGAAATTATATTCAGCGAAACAACATACAATATAGATTCTATAGACCCTGCAGCTTCTACAAATGTAAAAGGTGCAAATTATCCCGGGCTGCGTGGTTCAAATCAATTGGTATTATATTCCCCGAGTTATGGTTACCGCACAAATACGAATGAATTCGGCACAGAAGCTATCGTTGTCGGAGATACTGTTACTTCTTTAAGTGGCGCTGATTCCTTGATCCCTGCTGACGGGCTAGTAATCAGTGGACATGGAAAAGCAAAAACTTGGATTAATCAAAATATAATGGTGGGATCAAAAATTTATGTCGATATAGAAAATAAGACAATAACTTCCTACATAACTTCAGATACTTTTTTGTATGCGGCACAAGAAAGGGTAAAAGAAGTTCAGGATATGCTTGCATATTATTGCAACAATTGTGCTAATTATAACACCAAGCGAACCGAACAGAATTTAATAAAGGCACAGGATTATATATACAAGGCACAAAAAGATAGTGAAGATTCCCAAAAATACTCATCTAAAGCGATTGAATATGCAAATTCCGCAATGGCAACCGTTGTTCCTTTTGATTGTAACGAACTAAAGGGGGTATGGATTCGCCCTACATATTATTCAAAAAAAGAAATAGAAAATGTTATTAATAATCTTTCAAATATAGGAATAGATAATATCTTTATAGAAACCTACTACCACGGCAAAACGATTTTTCCGTCAAGAACAATGGAAAAATACGGTTTTATAAAACAATACGAAGAATTTGTCGGGTTTGACCCATTGAAAATATGGATAAATGAAGCACACAAGAGGGGAATAAAAGTTCATGTGTGGTTCCAAACCTTTTATGTCGGGAACACTCCCCCCGAAACCAATCCGCTATATATACTATCACAACATCCGGAATGGGCTAACAGACAAAAGAAAAATGCAAACAGCGAAGGAATTCCTTATTCGGTTTCGGAGCACAATGGATATTTTATCGACCCGGCAAATAGCGAAGTTCAAACCTTTTTATACGAATTACTTTGCGAAATTGTTAATAAGTACAAACCAGACGGTATAAATCTTGATTACATAAGATATCCGCAATCTTTAACTCCGAATTATCCAAATTATGACCTATCCAATTGGGGATATACACAATATGCAAGGAGCGAATTTAAAGAAATGTACGGCATTGACCCAATTGAACTTTCACCGGAAAATTCTTTGTGGGATTGCTGGAGATTCTATCGTTGTTCGAAAATAACGGACTTCGTCAGAAAAGTAAGCCGTTTGTGCAGAGCAAACAGAGTGTTTCTCTCAACAGTAATATTCCCAAATCGGGCAGGCGCAATGGATACAAAACTTCAAGATTGGAAATTGTGGTCGATTAACAATTTCGTAGATGGTTTCACTCCTCTCTTTTTGACCTGTGATGACAATACAGCATCAAATTTAATAGAAGAAGTTTTACGTAACAAATCAGGTAGTACAAAACTCTATGCAGGGCTGTTCGTAACATTTATGAACGGAGCCAATACGGATTTAATCAAGCAAATTCACGCAACAAGAAAATATAATCTTGATGGAATTATAATATTTGATTACGCTCATTTTGGAGAAAATTATATAGAAACTCTGACCCAAAGCATATTGAAAAAGAGCGGACGTGACATAGCAGTGACTAAAAAAGAGCTCACATCACAAGAAGAGATCATCGATAAGAAATCTAAAGGACGTAAATTTGGCAGAAGAAACAAATAACAATAAAAGAAAGTTTTTAGGCATTTGGTTTGACTGCTGCGGAACATACGGCAGAATCTACAAAACCAAAGACGGTACAATGTACAGAGGCAGATGTCCAAAATGTTTGCGTCCGGTTATGGTAAGAATTGGCGGTGAAGGAACTAATATGAGGTTCTTTCGCGGAAGCTAGGAGTAAATGTATTCTGTTGAATTAATTTGTGCCCTTATAAACAAAAAGAAAAGGAGATTTTTTAAATGGAAGTTAGTTTAGAAAATTTAAGAAAAGAAAATGAAATTTTAGATATTTTTTGCAATTTGGTTTCAATACCATCACCGTCTTTAAAAGAAGAGCAAGTTATTGAATGGATTTTGGAATTCTGCAAGGTAAATGGCATTAATGGGAAAAAAGACAATTATGGAAATATATACATAAATGTTCCGGCTACGGATAATACAAAAGAGCCGATAATGCTTTCTTCTCACATGGATGTTGTCGGAGATGACAGCCCGATTGATATTTATATGGATAAAGACGGTTTTATCCACGCTAAAGGACGAACTTTGGGCGCTGATGACAAGGTCGGAGTAGCATGCGCATTGAAATTAGCTAAAGATTTGGCTAATGATATTTTCCCATACCCCCATGGCGGCCTCGAAATTACGTTTACTCGTGATGAAGAAACCGGCATGAGTGGAGTTGAACACGTTGAATTTGATAAGATTCAATCAAAATATATTTTGGTTTGTGATGCTGATAAACTTGGACAATTGCAGATTTCAGGCGCAAGCTATACAAACGCAAAAATCACTGTCAGGGGTCTAAAAGGCGGTCATTCCGGTATTGATATCGGGGATGAGAACAGATTAAATGCGGCGAAACTTATTGCGGAACTTTTAGCAGAATTCCCTCAGGGGGCTTATTATTCCGATGAAACAGGCGTTATAACCTCTTGCAATTTGGGTGCAATTGTGGCCGGCGGAGTTCAAAACTCAGTTGCTTCAATCGTTGAAAAAGGAGTTAAAACCAACGATTATATTACAGAAATTATGAAAAAAACTTCTACTAATATAATTAATACGCTGGGTATGGCATCTTATTCAATAAGAAGTGCTTCCGTTGCGAAGGAAAACGAATTAAAAGCTTTAATGCAATCGGTTGTTGATAAATTCAATGAAAAATACAAAGGTTTGGCCGAAGCAAAAATTGAATTTGAGGTTCATTTACTCCCATTTGAAAAAGCTGAGGATGACAGAATAGAAAAAGTTCACACAAGAGCTTGTGAAATGGCGGGGATAAAAAATGATATTTCATCTTTCCACGCAGGAGCTGAAACGCATATTTACTGTCATAACAAAAACGCTAATGGGGAGACTTTTATGCCTGTCCTTTTAGGTTTGGCTGATGTTTATAACATGCATTCCGACGAAGAAAAAGTAGATTACAAAACTTTGCTAAAAGGTTATGAAGTTATTAAAAATACTTTTATAGAATTTAATAAATAAAAACACTAAAGATGAAAGCTGGCAAATTTTTCGATGAACCAAATACATTTACCCCCTCTACTAGCAAATTTATTTTTTAGGCGTTTTATAGTACATAGAAATATAACTATAGCAAAGGAGTAAGTAATGAAAACTTTAAGTATTAATCTGTTTAACATAAAACCAACATTAAGAAAAATGGTTCAAAAGCCCAAAACTGTGGAAATTCCGCCGGAACTTCCGGACAGTTTGTATAATAAAATTGCGCCTCTGCAGAATTCATTAAATTATATGGCAACAAATTACGGATTAAATTTTGAATTCAGGTCGGATTGTGATGATGATTGGGTAGATGTTTCTAAAAATGGTCATAAAGAGATAGCTTACATTGATTATGATAATGAAGCAGACATAGCGAGACAAATATATTCATCTGCAAGCAAAATACTAAAAGCAGAAGATAAAAATCAAAACAAAAAATGCAGAATATTTAAATGAAATGATTAGTGATTGACAACACTAAGCAATCTTTCCCAAACTTCGTCAATTGCGCCGTTGGCATTGATTTTATATAATACGCCTTTGTCTTCGTAAAATTTAATTAGTGGTGCGGTTTCTTCAAAATAGGTGTTAAACCTTTCACGTGCGATTTCTTCCGTATCATCTTTTCGGGTTTTTAATTCAACATTACATTTATCACACATATTTTCTACAAGCGGTTTTTTGAATTTTTTATTATAAATTTCACCACATTTAGGACAAGATTGCCTGTTAATAATTCTTTCAATCAACAATTCGGTATCAATATCAAAATAGATGGCTTTAAATGTGGCAGGAGTTCCCTTATCATTATTGGCATTTATCTCTTCAAGTCTTAGCGCCTGTTCCATACTGCGGGGATAACCGTCAAGCACATAACCATTGTCGCAATCCTGTTGTGCCAGGCGCTTACCAATCATAGTTGCAACCAACTCAACAGGAACAAGATGTCCTTTATCTATAAAAGATTTTGCGACAAGTCCATCTTCTGTTTCTTTTGCGATTTCAGCTCTCAAAAGCGAACCGGTATCAACATGGGGGAAACCCAAATATTCTGCCAATCTGTTTGTCTGTGTGCCTTTTCCGCATGCCGGCGGTCCTAAAAATATTAACTCTCTTTTCATTTTTTAACTCCTTGTACAAATTAATTATATCTTTAAAATCACATTTTGCAAAATATGTATTCAAGTTCAAAGAATGATGTTGACGGTGAAATATCTGTGTGGTAATATTTCTTTGCAGATATGCGTGTATCTCAGCAATGTGGAAGGAAGTATGAAAATTCAACCAATTAATAATGTTTATCCTAAAGCTTGTGGTGCGAATTTTATGGCTATAAAGAATCGATGCACTCTGCAGTAAAAGAGAAATTTAATAACTGCAACGAAATTGATAATACAATGAAAAAATTGTATAATGAGCTAGCTATTTCCGAAGGGATAAATAAAACCCCTATGTTTAGTGTTTTTGACGAATGGATTAAAACTAAAGGGCCGATTGCATTATTAAAAGAATTATGCAAACCGCCCCAAAAAATGGATTCAACATTTAGGGATATTATACTTGATGCCAATGGTGAGTCAATTTATGTTTTTATGGGTAAAAAATGGAATAACTTTATAATAAATAATTTTGGAAAACGGGGCTTTTTTAATTCATTATTTAAAAATAAATCTGCAAGAAATGATATGCGATTGTTCTTTACGTCTGGCGGAGAATATTTAGAATTAAAAATAAAAAGGAACAACTCTATTATCCTTGAACAATGGGATGATGAATGTATGTACAGCAGTTATTTTAGTCCATCAACAGGCAAAAAATACAAAACAAAACTCAGTCATTAGTTATTGTAATAGAATACTACAAATTAATATCCATTTTGCCAATCATATAAAATGAACCACAAATTACGTTTAATTTATCTGGTTTTAGACTTACAGAACTGTTATACTTTTTCGCTTTAATCGGACAAGCTTTATTTAACTCTTCAAATGTGCATGCATTTGGATAGTCGAATCCATTTAAGTAAACTTCATCCCCCACTCTAAATAAAATTTCCATCATACTTTTATAATCTTTGGTATTTAAACACCCAAAAACAAATCTTCGTTTTTGATTCGGAAAATAATAATCAAGATTTTCTCTCAAAGCTTTGACTCCGTTGGGATTGTGGGAAGCATCTACTATTAGATTTTTATTCTTAAAATATTCAAATCTACATGGATTTTTAACTTTTGGCAAAGCTTTCAAAATTATATCACTTGTGATTTCAGGGTATAAATAATTAATAGCTGTTATAGCAAGCGAAAGATTTTCTCTCTGGTGCAATCCCTTTAAAGACAATGCTTCGACAAATTCTTTATAAACTGTTTGTCCTGATAGAATTAGTAGAGAATTCAATTCGTCTGCCCGTTGTTTAATACTTTCACATCCTTTTAAAGTAACCACAGGACAATTTGGCTTAATAATTCCTGCCTTTTCAAACGCTATTTCTTCTATAGTATTTCCGAGTTTATCCGTATGGTCCAAATCTATGTGAGTTATTATTGAACATTTATTTCTTTTAATAACATTTGTTGCATCAAATCTTCCGCCCATGCCGGTTTCCAAAATCACGACATCAACCTTTTTATCCACAAAGTACAGAAACATCATAACCGTCAGAATTTCAAACTCGGTTAAATGTGTTTTTAAATCCTGCGCTTTTTTGTAAACAACATCGAAGTATTTTACAAAATCCTTTCTGGTAATTTTTTTACCCGAAGCTTTAATCCTTTCAGTATATTCAAAAATGTGTGGACTCGTGTAAAGTCCCGTTTTATATCCGGATTCGGTAAGTATTGAATCCAAAATAGCACAAACCGAACCTTTTCCGTTTGTTCCGGCAACATGTATGTACTTCAATTTGTCCTGAGGATTATCGAAAGCTTGCAGTACATTAGAGATTCTTTCTAATCCCAAATCTACATAAAACATACCTTTAGAATGCAATTTCTCTATTTTTTTCTCGTAATCAGAAGCCATAGTATTATTCTACAATAAATTTTAACTTATTTTATTAATTTTAAACACACATCGTCAAAAATATTTATCGGTTTTACACCCAAACGTGCTTGTTTTTTAGCGTTTTCCAATACTTGTATATGTTCGATAAAACCTACATTATCGGGATTTTCTTTTAGTATTTCAAGAATATAATTTTGTATTCCGTCTAAAATTTTATTAACCCCAAATTCTTTTTCCGCATCTATAAGTTTTTGTGAAATATCAAAAACTTCACTCCTTTTAAACTCCCAATAATTCTCAAAAATTCCTTTAATTGATGAGTAGTCATATATAACCTGCTTTTGGGAAGGTACAAAAAAACATTGCGAACGGGAAACTATTGTAGGAAGCAAATTTTGAACATATCTTGTTAAAAATATAAAAGTAACTCCACTTTGTGGTTCTTCTATTATTTTTAATAAAGAATTTGCCGCTTCGGTTTGAAAATTGACAGAATCCAAACCCGTAATATTTCCATCAGAATCCCTATCGCAAAATATAAATACCCTATGGAATTCTGAATCTTGCATTAACCGCTCTTTAATCATTGCAGACTGTCTTATTGAAATTACAGTTTTGGAGTCATCATCCTCCGGCTTGTTATCCGCCTTGGAAATTATCATTACCGCAGGATGGCTGTTATCTCTTATCCATTTGCAATTAAGGCATTCGCAATCATCCGCTTTATTTTCACTGCAATTTAAGAATCTAGCAATTTCTTGCGCGAAAGTATATTGTGCCGCGAAATCATTGCCGTAAAAAATTATGCTCTGCGGAAGCGGGTGGCTCTCGGAGGACAAAGCTTTTGTAAAATAATTTGTTAAAAACGGATATTCATCTGATAATAGCAATTTCCACCTCCGAATTTATGTCTTGTGATTCTCCGGATTTAATTCTGCACTCAGTTTCATATAGGTTCTGTTTCAAAGCCACCAGTTCGGAAGTACTAATATTTTTTAGTTTTTGCAGGGTTTTTTCTACAACAAATTCATGCATGCCTGTTAGTTTTGCAAGTTCTTTATGAGGCATTGAAGAAGACTTGATTTTTAATATAATCCATTTTCTCAGCATGGTTTGAATCGCAGCCAAAATTTCCAACGGATGCTTTTTATCTGTCAAGAGACTAAATTCCAATAATGCCTCATCCTTTTTGTTTTTCATAATAAGTTCTGTAATGTTAAACAAATCCTGATTAGAAACTGCTATGGCTTCTACCATTTTTCCGGTAACGGTTTTTTCAGGATATGCAATGAGTTTTAATTTATCAAGCTCAGTATCAAATTTACGCAGATCATTACCAAGCTGCTCTATAAGTATATTAACTGCTTCTTCTTTTAAAATTAAATCTTTTTTACGAGCTCGTCTTCTTATCCAATCGGAAAGTTCTGCCGTTTTATATGTCTTATATGTCGGGAATTCTTCAACATTATATTTACTCAAAATTTTATAGAGTTTTCTTCTTGTATCAAATTTTTTTCCTTCATTTCTCGGCAATTTGACAGTAAACACTATATTTAATGCTTCCGGATTATTATCCAATGCATCTTCTATATCACTAAGTTCCGCATCTTCAAAATATTTTTTTTGAGAGGAAAAATATTTATCCGCATTAATAACGTACAAAGAGTCTCCGAACATCATCGGAGGAGTTCTTAAAACCGAAATCAATTCGCTATATTCAGGATTATCATATGTTTGATAGCTCATAGCTATGAAATCCTTATTCAGCTTAGATTTCATCGATTCCACCGCAGAATCAATAAGAAAATCTTCATCCCCATAGTAAAAATATACAGCCATAGGTTTATTATACAATAAACTTATATTTTTTTTGTATAAGGAGGATTATCCTTCAAAATCGGTATCTGATTCCTGTTCCTGTACCTGTGCCGATTCCGATTCTTCGTCAGAATTTTCGTCCGGTTCAACATCATCATTATTAAAAGTTTCTTCAGATTCCGGCTGTTCGTCGGAATCATAAACTTCTTCCACTTGTTCTGTCTGTACATTTTCAGGTTTTGGTGCATTTCTATATGCAAAAGGTAAACATATCAACATCAACGCAATAAGAACAAAAAATGCCATTAATATCATTACAGATTTTGAATTATAATCTTTCATATTTATAACACCCCTAACGTTTTTTATTTAATTCTATACCAAAAGCAAACATTGCAAAATCATATTTAACAGGATCTTCCGGACAGAATTCTCTAAGCGGTTTCATAAGCTCCAAAACCGTTTTAAAGTCGTTGCTTTTCCTTTCAAGTAATCCCATCTGCCTCGAAATTCTTGCGACATGAACATCCAGAGGAATTAACAAGTCTTTTGGCTGCATAAAGTGCCAAATTCCCAAATCTACAGGCGGCTTCCTGACCATCCAACGGAGAAACATATTCATGCGTTTCATTGCACCGCCATTTTGCGGATTTGGTATCATGTGATAGAACCCTTGTCCGACAGTTTTTGGAGCACGGGCATAAAAATAATCCGTCACTGTTTTCAAAGTATTATATATTGCATTTTCTGATGTGGAATCGAACCCATATTCAAACAAATCTTCCAATCCGCTTGATTCATTGTAAAGAATAGATAGAATTTCAAAAATAGGCATAATATCGTTCTCTTTTGAAAATCGATATTCAACCCCTTTTAATGATGAAAAATCTCCGTTTTTGATGAAACCTGTAATATCGCCATCGGCTTTGGCAAAAATTTCTTCCAGTTTTTTTATAAACATTTTACGATTTCCGTACGCAAACAAAGAAGCTATAAAACCAAAAAGCTCGGAGTCCTCTTTAAATTTTCCACGGTGAATAAATTGAATCGGATCATCTTTTATAAAATCCATCGTTTCATATTTTTCTACAAGTTTATCTAATTCTGTTTTGGTTATCATTTTCTTATCTTTGCAAAAAATTCCTCCAATATTTTATCACATTCTTCTTCTTCAATTCCGCCATATATTTTCAAAGATTTAGGCAGTTTTAGCGGATTAGAAAGCAATGCCCCATATTCACGATTATATGAGCCAAAATAAACAACACTTATACCGCTTTCAACAATTGCCCAGCCACACATAGGACATGGTTCAAGTGTTACATACAACTCACACCCATTGAGATGTGATGTTTTTAATATTTTCTGTGCTTCTTTTATGGCAAGCATTTCTGCGTGTGCGGTAACATCATTATCAAGCTCTCGACGATTGTGAGCGGATGCAATAATTTCACCATTTTTCTTGATTACGCATCCTATCGGAACATCGATTTTACACATTTTTGCTTGTTCTATTGCTGTTTGCATATTTTTACCAATTTTAAATTTAATCTGTTTTTCTGAAAAAATATTATTTTCGAAGTTTTAGCGGGAACAGAGTGGAAGCGTTTCCGAGAAAATAATATTTTTCTCAATGTTTTAGAGCATTATAACTATTCACCACACGTTTTATAATTTTGAACTTGTCTCTCCCCAAACTTCATCATCATAATAACCGAGCTCCAAGTGTCCGACCAAAACAGTATCACCATTTTGGAGTCCTAATCGGTGAAGTTCATCAAACACACCCATACTTTTCATTATATTTTGAAGCCGTATTACTTGTTCTGTATTTCTGATATCCGTAACTTTTGCTAGTCGATTAATTTTCCCACCAAATATCTTGTATGCACCTTTTCCAAGAGGCATTACTTCAAATGAGCTGTCATCATTATTATAAGCATCTACGTCCTCGTCAATATCAATATCAAATTCCGGCTTAGGTATTTCATTAACCTTCTTTTCAACGTAATATAAAAGTTTTTCCAAGCCCTGTCTTGTAACTGCAGAAATGGGATAAATATTTTCCGAAACTTTTTCAAACTCACTTATATACTTGTCTATTTCTTCATCAGTTATTGCGTCTGTCTTATTAAGCACAACAATTTGAAATAAATTAGCCAATCCCTCAGAGTGCTTTTTAAGTTCTTCATTAATTATTTTGTAGTTTTGAAGAGGATTTTCTGCAGTTAAATCCACAATATGAATCAAGAAACGGCAGCGTTCTACGTGGCGTAAAAATTCGTGCCCCAAACCTACACCTTCAGAAGCGCCTTCAATCAATCCGGGGATATCAGCAATCACATAAGAACTTCCGTCGGATTTTTTCACTACACCCAGATTCGGAACGAGTGTTGTAAATGGATAGTCTGCAATTTTGGGCTTGGCGGAAGAAACAGCGCTTATGAAGGTTGATTTACCTGCGTTTGGCATACCCAAAAGCCCAACATCCGCAATAAGTTTGAGTTCTAATTCCAAAACTCTTTCGATTCCGGGTTCTCCCGGTTCGCAGAATTGGGGTGCTCTTTTTTGCGCTGTTGCAAAACGGGCATTTCCTCGACCGCCTCGGCCGCCTTTAGCAATAAGAACAGTTTGCTCGTGTTCTTTTATATCAGCAATAAGTTTTCCCGTTTTGGAATCTCTTACCAGTGTTCCCAGAGGTACTTTGATGTATAAATCTTTGGCGCAAGCTCCGTGCATTCCTTTTATTCCGCCGTTTTCGCCGGAGTCTGCTTTGTAAACGGACTTGATTTTGAAATCCAAAAGAGTAGACATATTTTCATCTGCAACGAAATAGATATCGCCGCCTCGTCCGCCGTCACCGCCTGCGGGGCCGCCCTTATCTACATACTTTTCACGACGCCAAGCAACCATGCCGTTTCCGCCATGGCCTGAGATTACTCTAATTTTAGCTTTGTCTAAGAACTTCACCATTATATGTTATATTTACCCCTTTACCCCTTTATATTTTAATTTGTGGTTTTTCTTGTCCTGTTAAACATCTGTATAATTTAGACAGTTCATCAAAATTATATTCCTCAAAAAATCCTTCATCGTTATTTACGCATTTCAGGATACTGTACAGAGCCGTTTTTATACTGTCCATTACATAACAACCTGTATGCTTTCCTGTAAAGCGGTTTAATATTTTATAAAAATCAGCGTCCGGACATTTTTCTACCGAGACTATTTCCAACGGGTGATTTTTCTTGCTGGTTAATAACTTTATTTGGTCTCTCACTTCAGGCGTTTTAGAAGAATTTTCCCATAAACGATTAAATATACCTTTAGAATCATTTACAAAATACGCCTTAAAACAAGGCTTACGACAGTTATTTGTTGTTTGAATTGATTGTACCTGCATACGCGTACTCCTTAATTTTACTTATATTCATTTATTGCTCTGTTAGTTTATATTTCGTTAACATTCTAAACATTTTGTCTGCTTCGGATAAAGGTTCTTCTTTGAATAAGTTTTTATCCTCATTTACACATTTTATTATAAAAAATAAATTTTTTTTGCGATAGTTTTCAAAATCTTTCTTACGCAGGTTTTCAGATACTATAAAATATTCGGACATATAATTGGTGTAATGATTTAATACTTTATAAGAATTTCCGAAATGACCGTCTTGCCAGCCACTTTCACAATCAATTATTTCCAGCTTATGATTTTTATTTTGGCTTGTCAATTTTTTTATTTGTTTATATAATTCCTGAGTTTTTCGTGCATCTTCCCATAAACCTTTTAAATGGCGGTTAGCTTCAAAATAAGCTTTAAAGCAAGGTTTATGGCAGTTATTAGTTGCTTGAACGGATTGTACCTGCATATAATACTCCTTAAGTTTATTCGTAATATAATATTATTATGAACAAAGTAAAAAATACATTATTTAGTAACAAACCCGTAACAATAGATAAAAATTCGTTAATTATGGCGCTGGAATCCAGCTGTGACGAGACAGCTTGTGCAATAGTTAAAGGTGGAAGGGAAGTCGTTGCAAATGTTGTAGCATCTCAAATAAAAACCCATGAGGAATTTGGAGGAGTTATTCCTGAAATTGCAGCGAGAATGCATCTTGAAGCTGTTAATGTCGTTGTGGATGAAGCTTTCAAGCAAGCAGGAGTAAATGGGGAAAATATAACCGCATTTGCAGGAACAGTTGGCCCGGGACTTGTCGGGTGTTTGCTTGTCGGGATGAATGCGGCAAAATCCTTGGCGCTTGCTTATGACAAACCGTTTATCGGAATAAATCACCTCAATGCACATTTGGCAGCGAATTTTATTGATACGGATTTGGAACCGCCTTTCATAGCACTTTTAGTTAGCGGAGGGCATACGCAAATTATCGAAATGAAATCTTATTCCGAACTTAATATAATCGGTGAAACAATAGATGATGCGGTAGGGGAAGCTTACGATAAGGTTGCAAGACTTATTGGGTTGCCGTATCCGGGCGGGCCAAAATTAGATAAAATGGCTCAGGAAGGAAATCCGTTTGCATTTAATTTGCCTGAAGGCAAAGTTGACGGGTATAATTTCAGCTTTAGCGGACTTAAAACCGCTGTTTTGCGACTGGTAAAAAGTTTTGACGGGAAAACCCTCCCTACGGCAGATATATGTGCAAGTTTTCAAGAATGTGTTTCTTCAACTTTGTATAAAAAGGTAAAGCGAGCAGCGGAAGAAAGGGGCTACAAACAAGTTGTGCTTGCGGGTGGAGTAGCTGCAAATTCGGAAATCAGGAAGAAAATATTCTCGTTGGAAAATGAGGGCTACAAGGTTTTTGCACCGCAAATGAAATACTGTACCGATAATGCATCGATGGTCGCAAGTGCGGCGTTCTTTTTCAAAAACACCTTTGACAATGTTGACGTAGAAGTTTTTTCAAGAGTGTAAAAATTGATTAAAGTACCTTTTTACCCATAGTCGATAACATAATTCGCTCGAAATCTTTACAGCCCTGTTTTAAATAGTCTAAGGCATGTCTTTCTATTCTGCGAATTGCACATTTGGGCACACCATACGCCGAAGCTATTTGCGGCCTTGACATTCCTGCTCCACCATCAAATCCAAATTTTAGTTTTAGTACATCTTGTTCTATAGAACTAAGCCGCTCAAATAACCTTTTAACATAATCCCAACGCATTATATCCAAATCACCCATTTCATCCGATGGATGATTAGATTTAGATGGAATAAAATCAATAACTTTTTTTGCATCTTCATCTGGTCTTATAGGTGCGTCTAAACTTGTAGTATTTTTCATTGATCTCAGAGCGAATGCAAGTTTTTTATCAGACATACCAAGCTCAGCCGCAATTTCATCTTTTAATGGTGGTCTGCCAAGTTCTTTAGTCAATTTAACAACAGCACCTTTTATTTTATTTATTTGGTCAATTTGTGATATGGGCAGTCGTATTGTACGACCCTTGTTTTTTATTGAATTTATTATGTATTGTTCAATATACCAGACAGCATAAGAACAAAATTTATTTCCAAGCTTATAGTCAAATGTTTCTGCGGCTCTCATCAATCCCAAGTTTCCCTCTTGAATCAGGTCAAGTAGAGACAATCCCATGCCCTGATATTTTTTTGCCATTTTAACCACAAATCTAAGATTAGAATTTATTAAAAGTTGTCTTGCTTTTTCATCGTTTGATTCACACATTTTTTTCGTAATTTCTCGTTCTTCTTCAACAGACAAAAGCGGATATTTGTTTATTTGTTTAAAATACAATCCCAAGCTATCTTCTACATTACGCGAATCAATCCGTGGTTGAGGTTCTTTTTCTTCAAGAAAAATATATGTTTGGCCGTCAGAACCGGTTTCCTCAACAATATTTTTATCGTAAAAATTATCAGATTTTGTCTGCCCACTTAGCGCAACGTTGTTTACTCCTGGATCAGACGAATCTTTTCTGGGTCTATAACCTATATAAACCTTTTTATTTGGCGAGGATGCCTTAAAAATCGGTTCGCTATTATAGTGGCTAATTTTAGTGTTAATTGGACTAATACGCAAAATCTTATCCCATATAATTAATAAGTAAATGTATTATATTACATGCACATTAATTGTTCAATATAAATTTTTGAAATCATTACAAATATTTAAAGTTGCTTCTTTTAAAGACTTTTATAACAGCATAAGTTGGGATATTTTATTGACTTTAGTTTATAGTAATTGGTATAATACATTAGCCGAAAATGGAGGGATTTTAATGCAAGAATTGTTTAATGATTATATTCAGGATATGGAAACCTACATAATGTTTCGCATAAAAGAAACCGTTGCAAAATTGACTCCTGAACTAACGGCTAAAAATCGGGCTCCGATATCTTTGTCCATGGGGGCACCGACTCAAGCTCCTCCACAAGGCGTTATAAAAGCGCTTCAAAAAGCCCTAGAAGAAAAAGGAATACATACATATTCTACCTCCAAAGGCGAAAAATATTTTAGAGAAGCTTGTGCCGAAAGAATGAAAAAAAGATTTGGTGTTGATATAAATCCTGATACCGAAATATATTCTCTAATCGGTTCAAAAGAGGGCTTGGCTAATTTTATCAGAATACTTATTAATCCGACAACTAATAAAAAAGAAAAAGAAATCATAATGGTTCCGGATCCCGGATACGCTTCTTATAAAGAAATGGTTAAGGTTTCAGGGGGCAAAGCGTATTCAATTCCTTTGCGAGCAGAAGATAACTACATGCCTGACATGGAAAAAGTTTTTGAAAAATTAATTGCTAACGGGAATAACCCTAAAAAAGTTAAGGCCCTGCTAATTAATTATCCTAACAATCCTTTGGGTGCAACTGCAACATTGGAATACCTTAAATCAGTAGTTGAATTTTGTAAAAAACATCACATACTGCTTATTTCAGATGCAGCTTATACTGATATGTATTTCAAGCCGGAATTAAAGCCCGCAAGTATTTTTCAAGTCGATGAGGCAAAAGATATTGCGGTAGAATTCTTTAGTTTTTCAAAACCATATGCCATGACGGGTTGGCGTTTGGGCTGGATTTGCGGAAACGCAGAAGCTGTAAAAATGTTCGGGAAATTAAAGTCATCCCTTGATTCAGGCCTTTTCAAAGCACTGCAAAAAGCCGGAGCTGAGATTTTAAATTCTGAAGAAGGCGATAAATACATAGAACAGTCCAATTTGATGTTCAGAAAAAATCAAACACTTTTTGTTAAGGGACTAAAAGAATTGGGATGGAAAAACTTTAACGTTCCCGATGCGACCTTTTATCTTTGGATACCGATTCCTCCAAGATATAAATCTGCTGTAGAGTTTTCCGATGATTTACTCAAAACATCAGGCATTGTTGTTGTTCCCGGAGATGGTTTTGGTGAATACGGCAAGGGCTTTGTCCGTATTTCGATTGTTTGTCCCGAAGAACAAATTAACGAGGTCTTCAAACGTATGAAAGAAGATGGTTTTACGTTTGAATAAAACGATTTTATAAATGTAAAAACAAAAGCGGCGAAAATTATTTCTGCCGCTTTGTGTTATTTATTCCCTTTTATTCTATCCTTTTACAACTATATTAACAAGTTTTTTCGGAACAACTATTGTTTTCACAATTTCTTTTCCTGCAGTTAATTCTTTAACCTTAGGGCTTTCGAGAGCGAATTTCTTCAATTCTTCATCACTAACTCCCTCATCAACTTCAATTTTGTCCTTAACTTTTCCGTTAATTTGAACAACAAGCGTGATTTTGCTTGCTTTGGCGAGGTTTTCATCCCACTTGCACCATTCTTCATCGTGTATTGAAGTCGTATAACCCAACTCATGCCAAATTTCTTCTGACATATGAACAGTTACTGGAGCCATTAATTTAACCAAAGAAATAGCTGCAAAACTGAACACATTTTTATCTTCTTCGGAGAATTCGCTTTTTTTACCAATGTATTCGTAAATAGCGTTAGTAAGTTCACGGTATTTGGAAATAACCGTATTAAATTGGAAATCGTTCGAAATATCGTTTGTAATTCCTTTAATAGCAATATTTACGACACGTACAAGATCGTCATTTTCACGGCTAAGTGGGAAAGTTAACTTGTAGTCTTTAGAAATAATTCCTTTATTTACCCCATCTGCAAATAAGCGCCAAACCCTGTTAAGGAATTTATAACATCCCTCAACACCAGCGTCTGACCAGTCAAAATCCCTTGCCGGAGGTGAGTCGGAAAGAATGAATAACCTTGCCGTATCAGCTCCGTAGTTTTCAAATATCTCATCCGGATCAACCGTATTTCCCTTAGATTTTGACATTTTTGAGCCATCTTTTAGAACCATTCCCTGAGTTAAAAGATTTTTAAATGGTTCATCAAAATCCAAAAGTCCGCAATCTCTTAGTGCTTTAGTGAAAAATCTTGAATACAACAAGTGTAAAATAGCATGCTCAATTCCACCAACGTATTGATCAACAGGAAGCCAATGATTTACAAGCTCTTTATTAAAACACTCTTTATCATTTTTTGCATCAGCGTACCTTAAATAATACCAGCTTGAACAAATAAATGTATCCATTGTATCCATCTCTCTAGTCGCATGGCCACCGCAAATAGGACAAACTGTATCTTTAAATGTCGGAGATGTAGTTATCGGAGATTTTCCCACAACCGAAAAATCAACATCCGTGGGTAGCATAACCGGAAGATTTTCTTCTTTTTCCGGCACAATTCCGCACTTATCACAATAAACCACAGGAATCGGAGCTCCCCAATACCTCTGACGTGAAATTAACCAATCACGCAGTCGAAATTGCGTTTTAAATTCACCAAAACCGCCATCTACAGCTTTTTGTGTAATTGCCCTTTTGGCTTCGGTATTTTTCATTCCGTTGAACTCATTTGAATTTATCAAAACACCTTCTTCGGTATAAGCTTCTTCTTTGCATTCTGAAGGGTTTTCAGTATTTTGTATAACAACTTTCATAGGTAAATTATACTTTTTAGCAAAAGCAAAGTCTCTTGTATCGTGAGTCGGAACAGCCATAACAGCACCTGTTCCATATTCAACAAGCGCATAATCCGCAGTCCAAAGTGGGAATTCTTCTCCGTTAAAAGGATTTATACAATGAGTTCCTAATGGAACACCTGTTTTTGGTCTTTCAGTAGAAAGTCGTTCTATTTCAGACATCTTGCGTGCATTCGCCCTATATTCTTCAACTGCTTGTTTATTTTCGGGTGTCGTAAGTTTTTCGATGTCTTTATATTCCGGTGCAACAACAAGATAAGTGATTCCGTATACGGTGTCAGGCCTTGTCGTGTAAACAGGGACTTCCATTCCTTCGATTTCTTTTACTTTAAATCTTAGGAGCGCACCTTCAGATTTGCCTATCCAGTTTGCTTGCATAGTTTTAACGTTATCACCCCAACCGGAAAGTTTGTCCAAGTCTTTCAACAAAACGTCCGCATAATCTGTTATTTTTAAGAACCATTGAGAAAGATATTTCTTTTCAACAACACTGTCACATCTCCAACACTTACCATCAATAACTTGCTCGTTAGCAAGCACTGTTCCGCATTTATCGCACCAGTTAACTGCCGCTTCTTTTTTGTATGCTAACCCTTTTTTATAAAGTTGAAGAAATAGCCACTGTGTCCATTTGTAGTAGTCGGGTTTACAAGTTGTAACTTCTCTGTCCCAATCGTATGAAAGTCCAAGCATTTTAAGCTGTTTTGTCATATATGCAATATTTTCGTCCGTCCATTTTGCAGGATCAGCATTATGCTGCATGGCAGCATTCTCTGCCGGCAATCCAAAGCTGTCCCAACCAATTGGATGCAAGACATTAAACCCGTTCATTTTCTTGAACCTTGCTATCACGTCAGTTATTGTATAGTTTCTGACATGTCCCATATGCAATTTACCCGATGGGTAAGGAAACATCGACAACGCAAAGTATTTGGGTTTATCACTTTTGTCATAAGTTTTGAAACTTTTGCTCTCTTCCCAAGCATGCTGCCATCGTTTTTCTATTTCCTGCGGAAAATATCCCTCTCTCATATCGCCTCCATACCAAAATTTTTCTGTGTTAATTATAACATAAAACTTTTTATTATTATTTTCAAACATTTTAAATACATTTTTACGCTTAAAAATTAATTGTAAATTTTTGTAAATTGGCAAATATATGAACGACTTTATTTTTATTAAGTATAAAATAATAATATGAGCACATTATTTACAACAAAACAAAACGAAATAATAAGAATCACTGACAGAGAATTAGATGTCTTAAAACTGCTTGTAGAAGGCAAAACTAATCCTGAAATCGGAGAAGAACTATTTATTTCTTACCACACCGTAAAAGCGGTTTTAGAAAAACTTTACGGGAAAACCGGCTGCCATAATCGAGTACAGTTGGTCATATTTACAATAAAAAACGAAATTATAAACTAAAAAAGTTTGCCGTTGGCAAACTTTTTTAATCTAACATTTAAATTCGGCTATACAGTAACTGCTTTTTTCTGTTGATTTGCACCGGGTATTGCTTGCCAATTTGCAGCCATGATCTTTTTGAAAGATTTTAAAGCAGTGTCTTCAAGTTCGCCAAGCTCTTCCGCTTCCATTATTAACTCACGTAAAGGAAGTAATGCTCTTTGATCTCTTAAAACACCTAAAGCTGCTGCAGCACCTGCCCTGACTAAATCATTTTCGGAACGGTTTTTCATAACTTCAATCAATGCCGGAACAGCTTTTGTATCGTTCAGTTTACCTAGCGAAGTAACGGCATAAATTCTTACGTTTACCCATTCGTCATAAAGCATGTTTATAATCTTATCAACGCATTTTTTGTTACCAATCTCACCTAAAGCACGAGTTGCATCGCACCTTACATTAACTTTTTCGTGGTCAAGCGATTTTATCAATGCGTCTGTTGCAATATCACCTATCTCAATAAGTGCATCCGTAGCAGTAATACAAACCTGCGAATTCTCATCATTTAAAGCTTCAACAAGCGGTTCAACAACGATTCTGCCACCTAAACGGCCTAACGCACGAGCCGCACGAACTCTTACATCAACATTTCTGTCCTCACGTAAAGATTCTATCAAATGTTCTGTTGCCTTAGAATCACCGAGTTCACCCAGCGCTCTTGCCGCATACAACCTTACTGAACCGTTTTTATCATTCTTAAGAACGTTAATTAATGGTTCAACTGCTTTAGAATCGCCTGTTTCACCAAGCACACGGGCCGCATTATAACGAACCTTCTCAGAATTACTTGTCATTAAATCGTTGATTAATTCTTGAAAAGATTTTTTAACCTGTTTCTTTTTGCTGTTTACAGTAATTGTCATCTACTAACCTCCGTTAACATAAATAACTTTGTCTAACTTCTACACATTTATATTAAGTTTGCTTCGAAATCAAAATTGCTTTTTTTTTGATAATATGTTACCAAATTGTTACAATTTCTTTTTAGCGTACAAAATACACTTAATCGCTTAGCAATAGTTATTATAACATATTTTATTAAATTTTTCTTTAGTTTGATGTATATTTTTTAACTTTTATTTACATTTAAAAATGTCAAAACCGGCAAAATGCAGTACCTATAATATATATGCAACTTAATATAACTTAATATTTGTTACTTACCTGGGATATTAATAATAAATTCACTACCGGCACCTAGTTTTGTTTTTACATCAATTTTTCCGTTATGTTTTTCTACAATTTTTTGTGAAATTGCAAGCCCCAAGCCGGTTCCTACCCCAACACCTTTTGTCGTATAACCGGCAAAAAATATTTTATCCGGCTCTTTTATTCCTATGCCATTATCTTTAATTTTTACAATTAAGTTATCATTAGAGAATTCCGTGTCAATAGTTATAGTACCCTTGTCTTTTATAGCATGCACGGCATTTACAAGTATATTCATAAAAACTTGATTCAACATATTCGGATAACATTTTATTGGCGGAAGCTCACTGTAATTTTTTACGACTTTTATTCTGTTTTTTGTTTCATGCCTTATTAAATTTAACGTCAAGTCAAGCTCGTTATTAATATCCGCATCCTGCAAATCCGCTTCATCCAAGCGTACAAACTTTCTCAATGAAACAACAATGCCATTTATGCGTTCAATCGCCTCTTTATCAATTTCTAAAATTTCGGAAAGCAACTCGTCATTTTCAAAATGCTTATTTTTAATCAATTTCGATGCCAATTCATTATTTGATTTTATAGATGCCAACGGAGTATTGATTTCATGGGCGACACCTGCAACTAATTGACCAAGAGATGCCATTTTTTCAGAATTAATCAATTGCAGTTGTGTTTCCCTAAGTTCTTTAAGCGCATTTTTGAGTTCTTTTACCATTCTTGCGTCTTTTTCATACAGCTCCGCTTGTATTATTGCACTACCCAACTGCGCGGAAACTCCATCCAATATTTCCAAAACATCCGTCAATTTAGTTTTTTGCTTAGTCAGCAAAACTATTATACCCAACCTTGAATCTCTGTAATATACGGGAAGAATTATCCTCTGAACCAATTCTTTAAAGGGCTTTGCCTCCGCATATTCTTTCATACAAGGGGTTAAAAACACTTTTCCTTTTTCAATATTTTTTTCGGTTTTTTCATCAAAAGTAATTTTGCCCCCTACATCTTTTTTATTCAAAGATTTGTTAATGATATAAGCATTCATTTCTTTAGAATACACTGCATAGTATGCTTTGAATGCCGCAAACAATTCGGATAATTCCTTCAACGCAGAATTTATTATTTTTGATGTATCAATTGAACTTCTTATAATATTCGAAATATTATTTAAAAGCAGCAATTTCATTGCCTGAGATTGGGCCTGTTGCTTGATTTTTGAAAGATTGCCGTTATCGACTTCCAAAGTATTAATATATTTCTGCATTGAATTTGTTTTTTTTAGCAAATTTTCACAATCAATTTTTGAGGTTACATCCGTAAAAACAATAATGCTGTATTTTCCCTTCTTTGAGACAGTCATATCATAATGTAAATATGTGTTATCAACCGATTGATATATAACGTGAGCAAAAAAATCTTCCTTTGCTTCTAGTGCCTGAAAGATAGGGGAATGTACGGAAACATTATCTATTTCAAGCGCATAAACATTATAATCCAACTTGTGAGAGAATTTCTTTAAATCTTTAAAATCAGGAAAGGCACGCTTAAAAAAGTTATTTCTAAAAACAACTTCTTTTTTGTCATTAACAACAATTACCGCACTATTGAATTTATTGAATATGTCAAATTTCCCCATATAAATATTATATTGTTTTAATTTTAATTGGCAATCAAAAATTCCCCTATAAATTTAATCCTAAATCCAATTTAAACATAATAAGTTTATAAAATAATGTAAAATATGCATAAATTTTTCGCTATTTTATTTATTGTAATTCTCATAAATACAGTAACTGCAGAAGAAACAAAATATATATTGCACGATAAATGTATTAATGCTTTGTACGAGCCCGCCATTATATATTTTAAAGATAGCGAAATCGCAGTCCATCGTGATTCAAGAGGTATATTGCTCAGATTTGAGTTACGAAATCCGGAAAAAGAATACGCTGAACTTACAGAAAAAACCCTACAGAATTTGTTTAAAATTGAAAAATTTTTGGCAAAAAATAAAAATCTTGCTATAATAGAAACGCATACTGTCGGATTCGGCTCAAAAGTTTCGGGATTAAAAAACTGGGAAGTATCTGCAGTTATAGCAGGTAACCTTGAAAAAGCTTTAAAATACAAGAATAACCTATTAAATAGTCGAATTCATTCGGTAGGTTACGGAGAGTTTTTACCTGAAAATAATACATCAAATAATGGTGGTAAATTATTAAACAGAGTTGATATAATTATATTGTGTAATATAGGTGGAGAATAACATGGCAAACGAAAATGAAGTAACAGAAGTTCCTAAAAACCGTGAAATAAATAAATACCTGATTATAAGTTTGGTGTCAACCGTACTTTTATGTGTGGTTTTTGCCGGAGTTAATTATTTGGTAGTGGACAATCTTGTTTCCTCCAAGCTTGATAAGCTTAATATATCTCAAGAGGAACTTGATGAAGACGGTGGTGAAGCAGACGAATTACAAAGAGGCATTATAGTTGATTTGGGAGATTTTATTCTCAATCTTTGTGATGAAAATCAGAAAAAATATTTAAAAGTTAACGTGGCGATTGAGGTTTCACAAAAAGATACAGATTTTCCAAAAGAAGATGCTGCCGCTGCCAAAGGCGGACATGGACATGGCGAAGCTCCTGCGAAAGCAAATCCTATGGATGCAATTCAAGCAGAAATGAACCAATTTAAACCGGCTATAAGAGATGCTGTTATTACAAACCTTTCTAGCAAAACATCTGCAGAACTTTCTTCTGCAGCCGGGAAAGAGCTTGCAAAAGAACAAATTTCAAATGATATAAATTCAATTCTCGGGGGAGAAAGAGAAGTTTTGAGAGTAAGCTTCGGACAATTTATTATTCAATAGGGGAAAAATGTCAGACATAGAGGAATTAACCGATAATCTAAGAAGTGCATCTGATGAACTTGATGATTCGGAACATAAAAGTTATAAATTATACAACTTTAGACGTCCGGATAAGTTCTCGAAAGATAATTTACGCGCACTTAGAGATATTCACAGAGAATTTTCTAAGGCAATATCGCTTGTACTAAGCGGTTATTTACGTATGCGTGTTGAAATCGAAATCGTATCTGTAGATCAGCTTACATACGAAGAATTTGTCCGTTCAATGCCGTCCCCTACTAGCGTTGGTGTATTTGAATTTGAACCATTATCCGGTCAAATATTGCTAGGTGTCAGTTTTGAAGTTCTATCCTGCATTGTTAACCGTATGCTTGGCGGATTAGGCACTGTCGATGCTCAAGTAAGAGAACTTACTGACATAGAAAAAGCCCTTGCCAAAAAGGTTATAAACATAATACTTCAATCACTTGAAGATTCTTGGAACACAATCATACCAGTTACAGGTAAATTTATAAGTTTGGATGATAACTATCAGTCAATACAAGTTGCAACAGCCGGTGAAATTGTCGCTTTATTAACCTTTGAAGTACAAATTTCAGGAAAACATTACGGATTATTTAGTTTATGTTTCCCATATCCTGTTTTGGAAACTGTTCTTACGCACTTAAGCACACAACATATTTTCCAAACAAAGGGCTTGGTCGCTTCAAGTGATGAAAGAATGAAAATGATATCTAAATTAAACTTGTCAAACGTAGATTTCAGGGTGCAATTCGGCTCTTGTGGAATAACACTTGATGATTTCCTACAATTGACAGAAGGTGATATTATAAAACTTGATAATAAGGTTCAGGATGATTTGATCGTCATGGTAAATGGTGAAAAGAAATTTTTTGCACGTCCTGGAACCATAAAAGATCAAGTCTGTGTTAAAATAACAGAAGTTTATGATGAAATGAGAGAGTTACTAAGAAATTATTTTTAGAGAGGATTAAATTATGCCGGGAGATGATGATTTCAAAGAAAATTTAAATAAAGAAGAAGGCCCGATGAGTAAGGCAGCCGATGAAGCAACTTCGGAACCCGAGGTCTTGAACGCTGCAACACCGGAATCAACTCAAGAAGTTAAGCTTGAATCTATGGCTGAAACAGAAGTTGAAGCCGAAGCGGCAATAAATTCAGAGGAAGCCACACATAGTGGTGGTATAGAAGATTCTACGGTTACGGTTCAACCCGTACAGTTTGCTTCGTTTGAAGATTTGGATCAAGTTCAAGGACCGCAAAACCAAAATCTTAACATTCTTCTGGATATTAAATTGCAATTAACTGTTGAACTTGGTAGAACAGAGCTTCCAATAAAAAAAGTTCTTGAACTTACCAAGGGTTCTATCGTAACGTTGAACAAAGCAGCAGGTGAACCTGTAGAACTTTATGCTAACGGAAAATTGATTGCTTATGGTGAAGTCGTTGTTATTGAAGACAACTTCGGTCTTAGAATAACTCATATTACAGACCCTGCAAAAAGGTTAAATTCTCTCGGTACAAATACTCCTCCGGAAGTATAATTTGACTTTAGCTTATATTTAAAGTATTTTAAAAGGTGCAAGAAATTGCACCTTTTACAGTTATAAAGTTTTTAGGGAAGAGATTATGGATTTTACAACATTAACGATAGAAATATTAAAGGCATTATCAATAGTCGGCGGTTATGGAATCGGGATCATTTTGCTTACCATCATAGTGAGAGCGGCAATGTGGCCTCTTGGAGTTTCGCAGCAGCGTTCTATGAGAACAATGCAGCTTTTACAGCCAAAAATGAAGGCAATTCAAGAGAGATACAAAAGCGATCCTCAAAAAATGCAGCAAAAGATGATGGAGTTTTATAAGGAACACAAATTTAATCCTATGGCAGGATGTTTCCCACTTCTTATACAAATGCCTATTTTTATACTTTTGTATTCGACTTTGATGAGTCCTCAATTTATACAAATGGCCGGAGATGCACATTTTCTGTTTATTAACAGATTAGATGCAACCCTTAAAACATCTGCAGGAGTATCACACGACGGCATTCTTGGTGTTTCAAAGTATGATACCTTTATGACCGGAAAAACAGCTAAAGTATACTTGAAAGATATTGATGAGCCGCTTGAAAATGTAAAAATTGAAAAACCGCAAAGAGCCATCGAGGTTCAGGGAGATTTAAATCCGGGTGAAAATGTTGATTTCAAAATCAGTCTTGATAACCTTAACTTGAAATTCAGTCAGCTTGACCAAATTGAAAAAGCACAGATCGACGTTATGGATGTTCAGACAAAAGAAACCGAATTAATTGATTTCACGAGAAAAGACGGAATATTGACAGCTACGGTTCCTACCAAAGAAGTTCAAACCTCTTTCCATTATGATGTTATGTTGTTGATATTGTTGTTCGCAGTTACTATGGTGCTTTCTCAAAAAGCTATGATGTCAATGAACAAAATGGCAAATCAGGATCCTGCACAAGCTGCAATGCAAAAATCAATGAATACATTCATGCCTATTATGTTGACCTTTACATTTGTAATCATTCCGATACCTGCCGGTGTGCTTTTGTATTTGATTGCAAGCAACTGCTTCCAAGTAGTACAAACAGTAATTATCAACAAACAGTTAGAGGCAGAAGATGCTAAGAAAGAAGAACAAATCAGCGATATAGATTTGGCTGATGCAAAACAAATTAAGGAAAAAGAATAAAAAAACTTTTATAATACGAAAAGTAGCGGATAAATTTTAAAAATTTACCGCTACTTTTTTAATTATGTAAAATCAATTAACCGAGCAATTCCGTCAGCATTTTGGCATTTTCTGCCGCTTTAGCGTTATTTGAAATTTTGTTTCTCTTAATATAAACACGCAAAGCTTCACGAATAAGCTCGCTTCTGGTTCTTTGTTCGCTGGTAGCAATACTGTCAACTCTGGTTAAAAAATCATTTGACATTGAAATTAATACTCTTGCCATAATCCCTCCGAAATATTTTTATATCTGTATTATATCATACAAATAGTTTATTTCAATATTATATCATAGTTATATTTGTAACAAATTATCCTGTAAGCTAGTTTTAAACCTTACCTGTTGAGCCGAAACCGCCCTCACCTCTTGCCGTATCAGAAAGTTCGGTTACAACCTCTATTTTTGCCTGTTCAACACGGGCAATAATCATTTGAGCTATTCTTTCATCCGGTAGAATTGTGTATTCATCGTTCGATAAATTAACAACACCAACACAAACTTCGCCGCGATAATCTTCATCAACCGTTCCTACACAGTTGATTAAGCTTATGCCGTGTTTGATTGACAAGCCGGAACGAGGACGAATCTGGGCCTCATATCCGTGTTCAAGCTCTATTTTTAAACCTGTCGGAACTAAATATCTTTCCAACGGCGCAAGAGTAATAGGTTCGGAAATTGCAGCACACAAATCCATGCCTGCCGCCCCCTCCGTTTTATATTCGGGAACAAACCGGTTATGAGCCATTCTATAAATTTTTAAAATCATACTTTCTCCTCAATTATTTAAAAATTCAAAAAATACTTTACGCAGTAACGACTGTCTTGCCATCAATTACTTCTCTTGGATATACTGTAAATTCATGAAGATTTTCAATACCAAGCCGTACATGTTTCTTATTAGCAACTCTGGTAAGTTCTATTGGGTCTGTACTTGCTGTGGAAGACATAAAACTGTTACTCAAACGTATAAATGCGTTGCGTCTGAGATTTTCTCCATCTGAGAATTCTGTGATAGCTGATACTTTCATAACACCACCCCTTTAACACGAAAGCGACTAGTGGGATAAACATCCCTGAATATTGTTAACGATTATCATTTTCCATTATTATAGCCATTCTGTCAATAAAAAATTAATATTTGTAACGAAAAGTTTTTTGTGCTAGAATTTGGTAACCGAGGAACAATAATTGTACAAGTCGTAGTGGCGGAATCGGTATACGCGCACGTTTGAGGGGCGTGTGGAGAAATCCTTGGGGGTTCAAGTCCCCCCTACGACA
>CAJOOA010000068.1 GCA_905236055.1 Candidatus Gastranaerophilales bacterium
AATACGGGCTCAGTACGAGTTCCGAATTGGAGGAGTACGTCAACGAACTTCGATTGGCGAAGATACAAGCCGCCCGAGGACCGTAATTGAACGTAATAAGTAATTGCGAGGGGAAATATTTACCCCCGAACGGAATGAGGACGCGGCAATCCGGAATTGCGTGTGCTCATTGATTAACTGGATTGCTTCGCTGCGCTCGCAATGACGGTAAAACGCTCGCAATGACGGTAAAGCGCTCGTAATGACAGAAAAGCGCTCGCAATGACAGAAAAGCGCTCGCAATGACGGAAAAGCGCTCGCAATGACGGAAAAGCGCTCGCAATGACGGTAAAGCGCTCGCAATGACGAAATTCAGGAACTCCGTGCGTTGAAAAATTCACCGCAAAATTTAAACTAATGTCTGTTAACCCATTTTTCCCACAAATCGGGGCGTTTTTGTTGTGTGCGTTTAATTTTTTGCTCAAGCCGAAATTCTTCAATCAATTTGTGATTACCGTTCAGAAGAACATCAGGTACTTTCAAGCCCCTATATTCTCTGGGTTTTGTATATTGTGGGTATTCCAAAAGCCCATCTGCAAAGCTGTCATCGTGAGCGGATTCGATTTTGCCCAAGGTCCCTTCAATTTTTCTCGAGACACTGTCTATAAGGCATAGTGCCGGTAATTCGCCGCCCGTAAGTACAAAATCGCCGATAGAAATCTCTCTCGGTTTAATAATTTCTCTTATTCTTTCGTCAAAACCCTCATAATGCCCGCATAAAATAACAATTTGCTCGTAGTTGGCAAGTTCGTCGGAAATTTTGTCATTAAAGGGTTCACCTTGCGGAGTCATCATTAAAGTTATGCTGTTTTTAGCTCTTTTTACACCTTCGTATGCATCAACGTACGGCTGAGGTGCAAGGACCATACCTGCTCCGCCGCCGTAAGGTGTGTCATCGACTTTTCTGTGCTTATCGAGAGTATAGTCTCTTGGGTCGACTGTGTGAACGTCGATAATTCCTTCGTCTATTGCACGTTTCATTATGCTGAAACTCATGTGCGCATCAATTAATTCCGGAAATAACGTCAAAACATCAAATCTCATGATAACAACCCTTCTATATTATTTATTTGTATACGTTTTGTTTTTATATCAACAGAAGTTACTATTGCCTTTACAAAAGGAACCAAACAAATATTTTTTGAATTGGTTTTTACCGAGAGTAAATCACTTGCACCGTTATTTGAAACTCCGACGACCGAGCCGACCCGTTTTTCTCCGTCGTATACGTTCAATCCGACCAGCTCGTCAATCAAAAATTCATCCTCTTCCAAAAATTCTCTTGCGGTATTTTCGTCCACAAAAACCACAAATCCTTTATACGGCAAGATTTCATTTAAAGAATTTATCCCCTTAAATTTTACAATCGCACATTTAGGGGTAAATCTGATATTTTGAATTTCAAACTTTTTATACTCATTTTCAATTTTCATGTAAACAAATTCAACCCGTGCCAAAAAATCCTCGCGATTTTTTGTATACCCGAGTTTTGCTTCTCCTTTTACACCATGAAAATTAAGAATTTTACCTATAGAAACAAAGTTATTCGTCATCTTCTTTCTTCTTAGGTTTTCTTCCTCGTTTCGGCTTTTCCTCTTCAGCCGAATCAGATTCCTGAGCCGCTTCCGGCTTAGTTTGTTCTTCAGGTTCAGCTTCCGGTTTAACCTTTTCCTGCTTAGGATGCTTTGCTACCATATAATCAGCGGGTTTATCAGCTCTGTCTTCATTCCATCTGTCAAGTCCGAGCTGTGCCCTTACCAATTTAATGCCTACGTGAACTCTCCATTCATCCATTTTTAATTGAGCGGCAATGATTTTGTGGCAACCGATAGGAGGCAGCGGCAACAACGGTTCATACAACATTTTTATTGCATTAAGCTGGTCCGGCGATATTGCCAATTTGCGCTTCGGGAACGGAAGTTTCGGAAGCATCATTTTTTGTCTTACAAGATTTATTCCAAAGAAAACTTTTTGCGGTTCAAGTCCCATATGAGCACCGATAACTTCATGTGCATCGGGGTTCGGTAACGGCAGCATAGTTTTATAAAGAAGTTCAATTTGTTCTAATTGTTCCTTGCTTACCAATAACGGTTTTGGCTGCTTTTGCGGTTTAGGACGTTTGTTTGGATTTGGTCTGCGTTGGAAGTTGTTATTATTTCTTCCTCCGCTTGCGTAATTGTTTCTAAATCCCCTGTTATCACGCTGTCCGTTGTTATTTCTTTGCTGATATCCGCCGCGATTGTTGTTATCACGTCTTTGATATCCGCCTTGGTTACGATCTCTGTTATAATCCCTCTGTCCCCCGTCACGGTTATAATTGTTTCTGTATCCGCCCTGTTGAGGTCTGTCATAATTATTACGCGGCTTTTGTTCTACAGAATAGGAACTGTAGCTTTGTACAGGTTTTTCTTCTGACGTCTCACTCTTATCCGCATAAAGACAATTGGGACATATCACACGCTTGGGGTTCTTTGTTTCAAATTCAGCACCACATTTAATGCATTTGTTTACATACATAATAAAAGCCTCTTAACCACAATAAATCAAAAATTTCACTAACTAAAAATCCTGTTAAATATATATAATGAGAATCAACAAAAATAATCGGCCTCAACCGAATAATATTATTATAATACTTTTTCAAAAATAATCAAGGGGTAGAGAGGGTGTAAACTTTTTCACGCACGGATTCACGTTTCATGCCCTTAAAATCCGAAATTTTGAATAAGGTGTTGCAAATGCGAAAATTTTGTTCTATTATATCTAATACGGCGACATGGCCAAGTGGTAAGGCAGAAGCCTGCAAAGCTTTTATCCCCAGTTCGAATCTGGGTGTCGCCTTATTAGACATTAATCGGTTTTTATTATATAGCAACTCATCACATAATAGTCGGATATGGAAATACTTGAATTAAACAACCTATGGGGAGAAGTAAAAGCAAAACTCATTAGTGAGTTGCCTGAAAATGCTCATCCGTGGATTAATCCGCTTGAAGTTACCGGCTACGATAACGGTGTACTTACTCTTGTTACCGGGCAGATGATGGGCAGAGATTTGCTAAAGAGAAATTACTATCAAAGTATTGTAAAGGTTATAAAGAGCGTAACCA
Source organism: Candidatus Gastranaerophilales bacterium (assembly GCA_905236055.1). Classification (GTDB taxonomy): domain Bacteria; phylum Cyanobacteriota; class Vampirovibrionia; order Gastranaerophilales; family Gastranaerophilaceae; genus CAG-196. The sequence continues at coordinate 3,150 of CAJOOA010000068.1, forward strand.
AAAATCCGGATTCCGATTTCGTAATAATTTTTGATGAGAATGCCGCAAAATCATTGAAAAAAGAAAACGAGCGGCTTCAGAAAAAAGTAAATGCTGCAATTCAAAAAGAACAAGCGATGGAAAATCTTTCCTATATGCAATCCGCCTCGAACCTGAATTTGAAATACAAGTTTGAGAATTTTGTTGTCGGTAAAAGTAATGAATTTGCATACAAGGTGACAAAATCCGTAGCGGAGAATCCAGCTTCAAAATATAATCCGCTTTTTATATACGGAAATTCCGGCTTGGGTAAAACACATCTTATGCAGGCAATAGGTCATTACACCATTTTTAAAAATCCGAAGCTTAAAGTTAAATATACAAAAACAGAAGATTACGTGAATGACTTTATATCAAACAGCAGAAACGGAATTGATACCGTCGAAAATATGTCCAAATTTAATAAAAAATATACGAATATTGATATTATTTTGATTGACGATATCCAATTTCTTGAATCAAAGAAAAAAACAATGGCCCAAATGCAGCACACTTTTGATACGCTATATAATAAAGGGAAACAAATTGTTATTACTTCGGACAGATTGCCGAAAGATATTCCGACATTGACGTCTGCATTATGTTCAAGGTTTGAAATGGGATTGATGGTTGAACTTACCTCTCCGGACAAGCAGACGCGTGTGGATATAATTAAAAAACTCGCAAAAGACAACTCTTTCGTGTTTGACGAAGATGCGGTTGAATATATTGCGGACAACTTTTCAAGTAATGTAAGGGAGCTTGAAGGCGCATTCAACAGGGTTAGTGCCTATGCCGATGTGTCTTCCGAGCCGATAACGCTTTCTCTCGCCAAAAAGGTTCTCAATTGTTCGATAAACGAAAAAGAAATATCAATTCCTAAAATAGCGGAAGTAACTTCCAAATATTATGAAGTAACGACAGAAGAGCTTAAAAGTTCTTCCAGAAACCAAAAAATTTCAATGGCAAGGCACATGGCTATATATCTTACAAGAGAACTTACCGGACAAAGTTTTGTAAGTATTGCGGAATACTATGAAAAGAAACACCCTACCATTTTGTTTGCTTATGAAAAAATTCAAAAGGATATCAAAATAAACAAAAAAATGGCTGCTGCCGCAAGGGAAATTAAACAGGCGTTGAAGGTTATATAGCCGGACTTATTACTCGCCGGCAAACTTGTTTCATGTTATTTAATACAATGAAGGGTTTATGAATAAATTATGTTAGAAAACATAAAATTTATGGTGAGTTTAAAATCGGTAGATAAAGATATTGCCAGCAATAACTTTGAACTTGCGCTTGAGAAATTGAATATTTTGGTTAAGAATGATTTCCGCCCTTCAGAAACCTATCTTAAACGAGGGAAGTTGTGTAAAAAATTATTAATGTCTGAGGATGCGTATTCCGATTTTACATACGTAATCGAGCACTGTGCGGATAAATATGAAGCATATTATGAAAGGGCTTTTTTGAATTTTGAAATATCCAATTTCTATCAGGCAGTTTTGGATGCCGATAAAATTTTGGCTGCGAATTCAGATAATTTTGAGGTTAAACGAATTAAAATACTTTCCCTTATTTATTCAAAGCAGGATGATTTTGCATTGGAATATTTGAATGAAGTTTTCGATTTTTCAAAATACAGAATTATTCAATTCATATTGAACGAAGTCGCAAAAGTTTTGGCACAAGATGAGTATTCAAGGGGACTAAGACTTCTTGAAATGATAGAAATGATGGACAATGACAATCCAATAAAGCTTTTAAAAGAAGCCACAATATACGGTCTTGTCGGCGATAATGCAAAACAAGACGAAATATTAAACAAAATTGAGTCGGCTTTCCCTAAATATTTTATATCTCATTTCAGATTTACGGACATGTACCAGGAAAAAGACCTTTTGGAGATATGTTTTTTACTTGAATTATCCGTTTTCGATAAGCATGGCATGTTTACATACCCGATGAAGATATTGGATGGTTACAGAAATTATCTTGAAGGGCACATTATTGATTCCAAAACCTGTTTCGAAGAAGCAATTGAACTGAATCCGATTAAGCCCGAAGCGTACGTGCTTTTGGCGCAGACGTTGCAGTTGTTGTCCGGCTATGATAACCCCGAATACAAATATGAGGCGGAAAAAAATTATAAAATTGCGGAAGATATTTATCTTAAAGAAAAGCTGCCTAATAAGGCCGAAGAAATGCGCAGACAAATTAAACATCTTAATTCAACATTAAGTTTTAATTAAATATAAAAAATTTCCTATTGTAAAATTTTTTTGCTAGAATATTCATTGAGGGCTCTTACAATGGGAAAAAATTTAAAAGTATCGTTATTGCTTGTATGTTTAATTATGGGTATTTCACAGTCTGATGCGAAGCTTACCAAAGAAGCGCATGATTTATACCAGCAGGCATGCCAATATGAATACAGAAGTGATTATAATACAGCCATAAACATTATAAATAAAGCGCTGCAGCTAAATGGTGATGACGCAATGCTTTATACAAAAATAGCAGGGCTTTATGCCGATGCAGGTAATTACAGCAGTGCGCTTGCCGCATATAAAAAAGCCGTAAAACTAAGACCTAATGACGCATTTATCTATATAAGCATGGGTAATATTTTGCAAACTTTGGGCGATTATGATAATGCCTATAACGCGTTCAAACATGCGCAGTCCATATATCCGGAATACAAATACAATTGTTTGAATATTGCGAATATAGAATATTTCAGAAAAAATTACGCAAGCGCAATCGAAAATTATAATATATTTCTAAATGCTTATCCGAATAATTTTGAAGCAAGCGAAAATCTTGCAAATGTGTACGCTTTATCAAACCAATATGACAAAGCATGCGATATTTATTCAAGCATTTACAAAAAATATCCGTCTGCGTTTACGGAATTTGAAAAATACGGTATGGCGCTTTTTGAAACAAAACAATACCAAGCGGCATCTGCGATGCTGGAAAAAGCCCTTGTTGATAATGAGGATAATGAAGCAATAAATGCAAAACTTGCTTTAACATACCAAAATCTTGAGGATAATGATAAAGCATACAAATATTTTCAAAAAACGTTCGAAATAAATCCCGAATTGACATCACTCAGGTTTGATTACGCAAACCTTTTGGGTAATATGGGCAAGTCGGAAGATGCGATAGAGCAGTATAAAGCATATTTGAAGGCATATCCTAACGATGCCGATGCTTACAGAAACTTAGGGCTTGTGTATAAAAACATGGGTAACAGCGATTTGGCGATTTTCAATCTCGAAAAATCTTATACACTTGATTCGTCAAGCCAGCAAACGAAAAGAGAATTGGCGCTTTGTTATCATTCCAAAAAAGATTATACGAATGCTTTAAAATATTATGATTTAGCATTGAAATCAGATCCCGATAATCTTGAGCTTTTAGCAAACAAGGCATTAACTTTACATGCAATGGATAACTATGTTTCCGCAATTGAGTTGTACAAAGAGATTCTGAATAAGAAACCGAATGAAAGAATTGAACAAAACCTTGCGGCGGCTTCTATTGCGTACGGTTACAGCTTGTATGACAAAAAAGATTATGGTGAGGCAATATTATATTTTGAAGATGCTATAGAACTTAATCCTAAAGAGGCATCTGCATATTTTGGTTATGCGATGGCTAATGAAAAAATGGGTTGTACGGAAATAGCAATCGAAAATTACAGACAGGCGGTTTCTTTAGCCCCGGGGAATGCGGAATATGTTTCGCGGTTAAATAAGCTTGTTGAAGCGGAAAATCCGGTGCAAACAGAAATTTTTAAACCATCTGAAAATAATGTTAACCAACCGATAGGTATAATTACTCCGGTTGTTACCGAAGGTGAGCCGATATCTTATGAACAACTTGTTAGCAAAGGAAATGAAGCATACAAAAAACAAGATTACACGGCGGCGATAGATTATTATACAAAAGCAGTGGTATATAAGCCGTCAGACAAAGCAGTTATGCAAAAAATCGCGAATATATATAAGTTGACCGGAAATAATGCGAAGGCAATAAGTTTTTATGACAAAATTATAGCCATAGATGCGGAAGATTCTGATGCATATTTCAATAAGGGCTTGGTTTATGCGGGGATGAAAGATTACGATAATTGTATAAAATGCTTTGAAAAAGTTATACAATTTTCTCCGGATTACCCCTATGCATATTACTCATTGGGGATGGCATACGAACAAAAGGGTATCAAAGACAAGGCGCTTGAGTATTATTACTTGTATTCCGGATTGGAAAATGACCCCGGTGTTTTGAGTGTGGTTGAACAAAAAATTAAGAAACTGGAAGCAAATTAATGAAAAAGTTTTTGCTGCTGATTGTCTTGTTTATTTTTGTCGGCTCTTTTTTATCTGTTCAGGCATATAAAAAAGGTATTATTTTGTTTAACACCCAACCGATAACGAAAGAAAATATGCTTTCGGACAGTATGGTATTTCAGACAGGACAAAGGGTTTATTACCTTTTTATTGCTCCAAAGAAAATGAAGAATAAATTTATTCGTGTGCAAATTTTCAAAATGACGGATAAAGCACCATGGGGCGGAAACGAGGTTATCAGAACCAAAGATTATCGGCTCATGAAGGATGAAAAATACTATCATACGGATTATTTTACGCTGCACGAAAAGGGCAGATATGTAATGCAGGTTTTTTCAATCGACGATTTTCAGCACCCGCTTGCCGTGGATTTTTTCTATGTTAAATAAATTTGGTATTGTAGCGGATATCAAATTATTGTATAATTATCTCGTGCAATCCTAATGAAGGAGAGAGTATGAGCGAGATTTGCGAAAATTGGACACAATGGCTTAAAGAAAATCGTTTTGCGGGACAAACCCCCGAAATGATTGAGCAAACGACCAAATGGTTGGAAGCGGTCAGAGATGTTATACTTGTATTTGCTGAAATCAAGCCGCACGAAACTGTTTTGGATATAGGTACCGGAACCGGGCTGTTGGCTTTTAAAGCGCTGGAAATGCAAGAATGCAAAGGTAAAGTAATCTTTTCCGACAAATTTCAAGACTGCTTGAATGATTGTCAGCGGATTTTGGATAAATCTTGTGTAACCGAAGGGTACCAAATGCTTCTGTGCCCTTGTGAACACATTGCACTCCCTGACAGTACGGTGCATAAAGCGCTAATGCGTTCAGTGCTTGTCCATATTGTTAATAAACAGCCGGCTATCGGGGAAATTTACAGAGTACTCAAACCGGGCGGAAAATTTTGTGCATTTGAGCCGATAATTCGTTCAAACACACGTTATTGGGAAATTTTGGACCCTGCACATATTGAAAAATACGAAGATTTTAAACGTGCTGAGAACGAAATGATGGAAAACCCGCTTGACTCTTTATGCAATTTTGATCAGGATACACTCAGAACAAACCTTCAAATTGCAGGATTTTCGATTCCGGAAGTAAAACTTCAAGAAGTTAAATCAAATTATGTTGTCCAAGAAGGTATGGTCAAAGAGTGGTTTAATAATCCACCTTCTCCGGGGCAGCCAACGACAAAAGAAAGATACCTGAAATATTTTGATGAGCAGACGGTTAATAAGTATATGCAGGATGTTCAAAACTATTTAACGGGCAGAGAAATAAGCTTGAAGACTAATGCAGTGTTTATTAACGCCACAAAATAAGGGTTAAATTCATACGGTCATTCTGACAAGTTATCGGTCAGATGGCTAAACAGACAGAATAGGACAAGGAAAATGGAAAAACAAACAGCAATTATTATCCCCGCGAGATACGGTTCTTCAAGATTAGAGGGGAAACCGTTGTTGAAAGCATGCGAAAAACCCATTATTCAGTGGGTTTGGGAAAAAGGGGGTAAGTGCAAGGGCATAGACAGAGTTATTGTTGCGACGGATGACGAGCGAATTTATAATGTTTGCAAAGGTTTTGGCGCAGAGGTTGAAATGACATCAACAGAGCATAAAAGCGGCAGCGACAGAATTGCGGAAGTTGTATCAAGACATCCCGAAATTGCGTATATAATTAATCTTCAAGGGGATGAACCGTTAATTGAAGAAGATAATATCGAGCTTGTAAGAAAAGGTGTTGTAGAAGATGATAGTGCGGATATTTCGACACTTGTAAGAGAAATCACCGATGAAGATGAAATCAATAACCCAAATCTCGTTAAATGTGTTTTTGACATAAATGGCTATGCGATGTATTTTTCACGTTCAAAAATCCCATATGAAAGAAATGTAAATCAGGGCGGTTGGAAATTCTACGGACATTTGGGAATATACGGATACAAAAAAGAAGCGCTGTTTAAAATGACACGGATTGAACAAACTCCTTGCGAAATGGCAGAAAGTTTGGAGCAATTACGAGCTTTGCAAAACGGTATGAAAATCAAAGTTTCCGTTGTAAAGAATATTCCGGTGGGTATTGATACAATAGAAGATTTTGAAAAATTTAAAGCGATGGTTGAAAAATAGGATGAATATTAAAACCGAAATAACTAAAATTCATTATGACGAAAACCCGAAAGGGCTGTTATACTGTGTTCTTAAATTCGGTTCTTTGTTCTATTCTTTAGGCAGCAGATTAAAAAATTTGCTGTATGATAAAGAATTCATAATTCCCAAAAAAGTTGACGGGTTTGTTGTTTCCGTCGGAAATTTAACCACCGGAGGGGTAGGAAAAACTCCTGTTGTTGCTGAACTCGCCAAATATTATTTGAGTCAGGGCGAAAAAGTTGCAATCGTATCAAGAGGTTACGGTGGCAAATTGAATAACAAACACGTCAATCTTATTTCTGACGGGATAAATTTATATTACAATGCCGAACAAGCGGGGGATGAACCGTATTGGTTCGCCGTAAACCTTAATTTATGCGCGGTTTTGACGTGCGCTGATAGATATAAAGCATGCAGATTTGCCGTGAACAATTTGGGCGTAACAAAAATAATCCTAGATGACGGATTTCAGCACAGAAAATTCCACAGAGATTTGGATATAGTTCTTGTTGATTCGGAAAAACAGTTCGGTAACTGGGATGAGCTCCCTGCCGGACCTTTGAGAGAAGGGATAAGCAATATTAAAAGAGCGGATAAAATTGTTGTTGTAAGCAAAAATACAGAACATTCCAAAGCTGAAAGTTTTGTTAAAGAGCTTATAACTTTTACTTCAAAAGAGGTTTTGCTTTGCAAAATTGAGCCCGAATATATATATAATATAATAAGCGGCGAGCATTTAGAAAAAGGTGCTGAGATTACGGCACTTTCTGCAATCGGGCAGCCGGAACAATTTTATAAATTTTTAGAAACGGATTATACAGTAAAAGATAAAATTGCATTCGACGACCATCATCAATATAATCTTGATGAAATTAAAAATATAAGTGGTATTATAGTAACAACGGAAAAAGATGCGGTTAAACTTTCCTTGTTAGGTTTAAATAATATTTTTGCGTTAAAATTAAAAACAGATATTGATTCGGAAAAACTTTTGAAAATATAAAATTTAGGAGAGCGTTGTATGTCAGTAGATGATACTTTAGTTATGATTTTAGCAGGCGGTGAAGGAAAACGGCTTCATCCCTTAACTCAGGACAGAGCAAAACCTGCAGTTCCATTCGGAGGCAGATACAGAATTATAGACTTTGTTCTGAACAATTTTATTAACTCCGGTTTCTTCAAAATTAAAGTTTTGACTCAATACAAATCGGATTCACTGAACAAACATATTACGCACGGCTGGACATTATCACCGTTTTTGAATCAATATGTGGATTTGGTTCCGGCTCAGATGAGAACAGGAGAAAGCTGGTATAGAGGTACGGCGGATGCTGTTTATCAGAATGTTTTTCATATTCATGACGAAAATCCGAATTACGTTTGTGTATTCGGCGGAGACCATATTTATAAAATGGATGTTTGGCAGATGCTCAAATTCCACAAAACACAAACTGCTGACTTAACGATTTCAGCAATCCCGATTCCGATTGAGGAAGCTTCCGAGTTCGGAATTATGGAAGTTGACGAAAACTGGAAATTGACGGGCTTTGTGGAAAAACCGAAAACCCCGCCAAAAACGATTCCCGGAAATCCGAAAATGTGTTTGGCATCAATGGGAAATTATGTTTTCAATAAAGATGTGCTTGTGGATGCTCTTGAAAGAGATTCTAAAATAGAGAAATCCAGTCATGACTTCGGAAAAAATGTTATTCCTATGCTTTTGAACGAAGGCAAGAGAGTTTATGTATATAATTTCGAACTCAATCATTTTGCCGGCATGACAGAAAAGGAAAAGGGCTATTGGAGAGATGTAGGAAGTATTGATGCTTATTGGCAGGCAAATATGGACTTACTCCAATATGAGCCGGAATTGAATTTGTATTCAAAGGATTGGCCTTTGAGAACCTTTAGTTACAACTATCCGCCCGTAAAATTTATCTGGCAGGAGGGCGATAGGGTTGGTATGGCAACCAATTCAATGGTTTCGGAGGGCTGTATTGTATCAGGCGGTACAATTTCTCACTGTGTACTTTCGCCTGAGGTCAAAATCAACAGTTTCTCGCAGGTAACAGACAGTATTCTTATGGAAAATGTTAATGTCGGAAGATATTCCGTAATCAGAAAAGCAATCATTGATAAGAATGTAATAATTCCGCCATATACATACATTGGTGTTTCAAGAGAAGACGACCTGAAACGCGGATTCTATGTTTCGGAAGGCGGAGTTACTGTTGTACCTAAAGGCGCAAAGTTATGATAAAACTTATCGCAACCGATATTGACGGCACAATTCTTATACCGGAAGGTGAATTTACTGAAGGGGTAAAGAAATGTGTCAGAGATTTGTGCGATAAAGGGGTTAAAATTGTGCTTGTTACAGGGAGAATGCATTCCTCGGCAAAACTCGTTGCGCAAGAATTGGACCTTGCGACCCCTCTTGTTTCATATCAGGGCGGACTGGTTAAGGAAGGGGAAAATGTCCTTTACGAAAGGTATTTGACCACCGAGCAGGCGGAAAGAATCATTGATTGGGCAAAATCCGAAAAAGTCCATATAAACCTTTATAACGATGACATTTTGTATTCGGAAAAGGATGATTATGAAATTCAACGGTATTGCTCGATTCAGCACGTCGGGAGAGAAATCAAACCGTTTTCCGAGATTAAAAAAGATAAGGTAAATAAAGTTTTGGCAATTGATTATTCTAATACTGAGAGGATAAGCCGTTACGAAAAAGAATTGCCTAAAATTTTCCCAGAGCTTTATATAATAAAATCTACGCCATGTTTTTTGGAGTTTTCTAATAAAGAGGCGTCTAAATATTGTGCGGTTAAACATTTGCAAAAATATTGGGGTATAAGTGATGACGAAACTCTTTGTATAGGCGACCAGAACAATGACATAGAGCTTTTGAAAGCGGGCGGGATAAAAGTCGCTATGGGAAATGCCACTGATGAACTCAAAAAATATGCGGACTTTATTACTGATACAGTCTATAACGACGGTTTTGTAAAGGCAGTAAATCAATATTTGAAGTAATTGTTAGAAATTTAAAAAATCTGCTAGCGTCAAATTAAAAGCATCTGCGAGTTTTTTTACTTTAGTAAACGTAATATCGTTTGATGCTGTTTCAATATTGCCCAGCGTAGAACGAGCAATTCCGGAATAAGCGGATAAATCATCTTGCGAATATCCGTTTAATTTACGTAGTTCTTTTATTCTTTTTGCAAGATTTCTTAATAATTGCTTGTCCATAAAATAATTGTCCGCTATAATGACAAAACAACAAACCGTCACACGGACAAAATAATGGATAATATTCGGAAGAAGAAAATATTAATAGACTTAGATGGTGTGCTAAATGACTATGGAAAAGGATCATATGATGAAAATTATATTCCGGCAATCAAAAATGGCGCAAAAGAATTTATACAAGAATTGAGCAAATTCGCAGAGTTATATTTATTTACTTCAAGAAACTTGATGCTATCAGCGAAATGGCTTATTGATAATAATATTGATAAATATTTTAAAGATGTGACAAATCTAAAATTACCCTCATACCTTTATATTGATGACAGATGTATTTGTTTTAGAGGTAAATACGAGCAAACTTTATCTGAGGTTAAACGATTCAATGTTTATTGGAGTTAAGTTTGCCGGCTGTAGTTTTTGCAGTAAAAACCAAAGCATTTGATAATAAGTGTAAAAAATACAATTTACCCCTTGAAATTAAAAAATGTTTAGTTTATAATCATGGCAATACAATTTCTGTATAGTTATTTATCCGACTCGGAGCGCGAGGAATAACAAAGAGAGCGGCCTAACAAGTTCTTGATGCAGATGGGTTAACAGGAATTTAGGAAATGCGCTTTGATACGAATCAAGCGAGAACATAGCGAAACCGTAAGAAGGATTTACGAGATAGTATACAGAATCCAATTTACAATCTGACGAGGATTTCAATGTTTAGAAAGATAGTCTTAACAACTATTGCGTTAGCCGTGTTCACTACTGTAGGGACACAAGCGGCCATTAACGAGGATGTTGTAAAAGAAACTATTGTGAAGCATTCCATGGAAATGGGTGTTGATCCGGCTTTGGCTCTCAGCATAGCAAAGAAAGAATCGGGCTTCAGACACGAAATAAGAAGCTCTCACGGTGCTGTAGGGGTATTTCAATTAATGCCGTCTACCGCAAAAAGAATGGGATACAACCCTTATTATTTGAGTGAAAATATAAAAGCAGG
>CAJOOA010000069.1 GCA_905236055.1 Candidatus Gastranaerophilales bacterium
AGCTGACGAAGTTGCAACAGAAGCTGAATTCTTCTCTTATGGTACAAACGACCTTACTCAGATGACATTCGGTTATTCAAGAGATGACGCTGAAGGTAAATTCTTAAAGAACTATGTAGAACAAAAGATACTTCCTTCTAATCCGTTCATCACACTTGACCAAAAGGGTGTAGGCAGATTAATCGAAATGTCTATTAATGAAGGTAAAGCAGTTAACCACTCCTTAGTTGGCGGTATCTGCGGCGAACACGGCGGAGATCCTGATTCTGTTAAGTACGCTCACAAGATCGGACTTAACTATGTATCTTGCTCACCGTTCAGAATTCCGCAAGCTAAACTTGCAGCAGCACAAGCAGCTATTGCAAACCCAAGAAAAACATTGGTTAATGCTTAGGAAATAGAAAAATAACAAAGGGTGCGTCTTTTGGGCGCACCTTTTTTGTTGCGTATAAGGACAATTTATGTTAATATCCAGTTATCATATCTCAAGAGGTAAGGGGTAAAGGGGTAAATTTTGGAAATATTACCAATTAAACAATTTGTCAGAGAAAATGTTTCCAGATTTGAGCTTGCAAATAAATATGGCAGGAACAAATTATTTGATTTATATAATAAAAAAGGTGATTACTTAGGGAACTACAATTTCTATTCTCTATCAAGTTGTGAATTTCTAGGAATAAAAAACAGCTTGTCTTCTATGAGAATTTTTAATGAAAAATTTAAGCCCATGATGGGTGAAGATGTTTGGATGGAAAAAACTTATGCTGAGGTTAAAGATAAAACAAAAGACATTTATTTAAAGGCGATTCCTCAAACAATAACTACAATCTCAACTTTTTTTGATTTTGTTAATGACAAATTTAAAACGGTACAAAGAAAAAGTGTTTTGCAAAATGAATTAATAAGATTGGGAAAAGATGACCCTGATTTTATATACGCAGAAGAGCATCCTATCTATGAAGAACTTAAAGAAAAACCTGTTTATGAGCAAAAAGTCGAATTATTAAGAGAGGGCTCTATTTCAAAAGTCAAAGAAGAAACCCGTTATAATATTAAAAGACGGGACTATTTTGCAAAAATACATTCAGGAATACCATTTATTTTTTGGTAGAAAGTTTTTTATTAGCAAATTATTTTTTTACGGGTTTTTAAGTACTTGTAAGTAATAATATGAGTATTAAAATGATTACAGTACAACCATATCAACCACAAATATACAACAACCCTGCTTTTAAAGGACATCTTGAAATGAACAGTTCTTTGAGAAATTTTGTTGAGAAAACTCCTGATCTGGAGAGAAAACTCGGACGTATAGCAGAACAAGCAGGAGATAGTGTAAGAGTATTTGCTTGTAAAGCGGAAGATGGTTTTATAAATGGTACGAATGCCGATATTTTTGTGGAAAATAACGGTAAAATAAAAAAACTCGGCAGACTTGAAATTACAGACAGACCTCAGGGCTGGGGGGATTATTCCACAGAATTTTATGAAAATTTATAATCAAATTTAATATTAAAATGCAAAAAGGTGTGCCAAAAAACACACCTTTTTGTTTTTAAACCTGTATAATTTTTACTATCCTTCAGCAAGTTTTTCTCTTATTAGTTTTTCGATTTCTGCAAGCATTGCCGGATTTTCTGCGAGGTATTCTTTTGCCTTGTCTCTCCCTTGGCCAAGTTTTTCTTCGCCATAGCTAAACCATGAACCTGATTTTTTAACGATATCAAAGTTTGTTGCAACATCAAGAATATTACCTATTTTGCAAATACCTTTACCAAACATGATATCAAATTCTGCGGTTCTGAAAGGCGGAGCAACTTTGTTTTTAAGAATTCTTACTCTGACATGGTTTCCGACATCCTCACCATCACCTTTTAAACCTTCAACTCTCTTTATTTCCATACGGACAGACGCATAGTATTTTAGAGCATTACCACCTGTTGTTGTTTCCGGATTTCCGTACATAACACCGATTTTTTGTCTTAATTGATTTATAAATATAACGGTTGTATTGGTTTTGCCTATAATACCGGTTAGTTTTCTTAATGCCTTTGACATCAAACGTGCTTGCAAGCCCATCTGTTGATCTTCCATTGAACCCTCAATTTCTGCTTTCGGAACAAGTGCGGCAACGGAGTCGACAACAATAACATCTACGGCGCCAGAACGAACGAGTTCTTCTGTTATATCAAGCGCCTGTTCACCTGTATCCGGCTGAGAAATTAATAATTCGTCAATATTTACTCCCAAATTTCTTGCATATTCAGGGTCAAGAGCATGTTCTGCATCAACAAATGCGGCAATTCCGCCTTTTTTTTGGCATTCTGCAACAATATGTTGTGCAAGAGTAGTTTTACCTGAAGATTCCGGACCGTAAACTTCAATTATACGCCCTCTCGGAATCCCGCCGACTCCTAATGCAATATCAAGTGCAAGCGAACCTGTCGGGATTGTTTCAACGCTAACTGACGGCTTGTCGCCCAATTTCATTATTGCGCCTTTTCCAAAATCTTTTTCAATTTTATCTATAGCAAGTTTGAGTGCCTTTTGTCTTTCATCAGACACAGATACTTTTTCTTCTTCTTTTACCGGCATAATTAACTCCTATCGGTTATGAGTAATTTATTGTAAATCTTAGTAAGCCGATTAAGAGCTCACGATTTATAAATAATTACAGTAATATATTATTTTCTTCTTCTTTTTTGATGTAAAAACCTGCAACGAGCGGTTTAAAGCTATTTAAAATATTTTTTAATTTAAAATTTTCTTTGTTTAGTTCGTTAACTTTATTCTTGAGGTTTTCGTTTTCTGTTTTGCAGCGAACGAGTTCAAGAACAACGTCATCCATACCTTCCAGTTTTTCATCAAGAAGTTTTGTTGTTGAAGAGATTATATTAGATTCGATTTTGTTTAATGTATCAAGAAGATTATTAACAACAACTTGGGAATTTTGTTTTGAAACAACCGAAAGAGCGCTTTTTTTGTCATTCATTTTGTTAATTGTTGAAAATTTTGCATTTTTTAGTTTTTTAACTTCGTCTATAGAGAAATAAATTTTCCCTTCACTGTTTCTTTTAGGGCTGACAGAAGTTTTTTTACAAAGCTCAACAATCTCTCTGTTATCAACATTTAAAAGTTTTCTAACGTCGTCAGGTAACAACATTTTTTGCTGACTCGCGCTCATTTAATAATCCCCCAAATATAATCTCTCACCAATAATACTATTCTAATCAATAAAAACTAATATTTCCACAAATTGTTACAAATTGTAAAAAATAATAACAAGATTTTTTATGTTAGACTTTTATTGTAATAAATAAAAAATCTCAACGGAAACAACAAATGCAAATTAATCCCATAAACAACAATCAATCTTTTAAAGCTTGCTATAGAGTGCCCTATACCCAAGAGGGGTATAGTAAATTCCAAAGAGCCCTGAAAT
>CAJOOA010000070.1 GCA_905236055.1 Candidatus Gastranaerophilales bacterium
ACATATTCTATACTATCAAATAAAAAAAATTTGTAAAGTATCTATTTTATAAATTTGTTTTTCTAAATATTAAACGAAGGTAACAATCTGTAAAACTCCAAACATATGCTCTTTTGACAGCTATTTATCTGTTAGTTTAATTATGTCTAAAAATGTTTTATATAATTTTTATGAATGCATTTACAATCCTAAGTTTTATATATTTAAGGTTTTATATATTAATATATTGTATTTATGGTAAAATTAATGAATGGAAAATTTTTCACTTAAAAACTATGCGCATATAGGTGATGCAGTTTGGGAAGTTTTTGTGCGTAATTATGTTATAAGAAAGACTCAAAATTCCAAAATGCTCCATAAAATGACGACCGATAGAGTAAATGCGGCTTTTCAAAAGGATATGTTGAATTTAATATCGGAAAGTTTAACAGCTGAAGAAAATGATATGGTAAGAAGAGCTCGTAATCTTTCTATTCCTGTGGCAAGACGTTCTATTCAGCATAATTACAGGCTTGCAACAGCATTTGAAGTGCTTATCGGGTATTGGTATATAAATGATAAAGAGCGTTTAGAATATTACTATAATGTATTTAATAATACAGAATTTTTCAAATATTAATATATTGTATGCTGTCATGAAAAGCAGATTTTTAATTATTAACTGTTTTATTAAAATAACTTTCTTGTTAATGTATGTTAATACTTATATTTTCAAAAAGATACTTAATTTATGTTTGTTATATAATAATATTAAAGCTCGGAAGAGTTATTACAGAAAGGGAGATATAAAATATGTCAAAAAACACAATTACTGTTGACGGAAACTACGCTGCAGCGCACATTGCGTATGCATTATCCGAAGTTTCCGCAATCTACCCTATCACACCTTCTTCCACAATGGGAGAATGGGTTGATGAATGGGCTTCGCAACACAAGAAAAACATTTGGGGTAAAGAAGTTAAGGTTGCTGAAATGCAATCAGAAGCAGGTGCTGCAGGTGCTGTACACGGTTCTCTTGCTGCAGGTGCTCTAACCTCAACTTACACAGCATCTCAAGGTTTATTACTAATGATTCCTGTAATGCACAAAGTTGCAGGTGAAATGTTACCGCACGTTATTCACGTTTCTGCTCGTGCTCTTGCAGCTCAGTCGCTTGCAATATTCGGCGATCACACAGATGTTATGGGCTGCCGTAACACCGGTTATGCAATGCTTGCTGCAAATAGTGTTCAAGAAGAAATGGATATGGCTCTTGTAGCTCATCTTTCAACTTACAAAGCTAAAGTTCCGTTCTTGCAATTCTTTGACGGTTTCAGAACTTCTCATGAAATTCATAAAATAGAAGAAATATCCTACGAAGAAATAGCTTCTTTAGTTGAGCCTCAATATATAGAGGAATTCAGAGCTCGTGCTTTAAGACCGGAAGCTCCGATTTGTAAAGTTGGTGCTCAAAATACCGATGTTTATTTTCAAGGCCGTGAAACTGTTAACAAATACTATGATGCGGTTCCTGACATTGTTCAAGAATATATGGATAAAGTTGCTAAAGTTACCGGAAGACAATATCATCCGTTTGATTATGTCGGGGCACCTGATGCAACAGATGTAATTGTTGCAATCGGTTCCGGCTGTGAAACAATAGAAGAAACCGTAGAATACTTGAATTCTACAAGAGGTACCAAGTATGGTTTAGTCAAAGTAAGACTATACAGACCGTTTGATGTTAAGAGATTCAATGATGCTCTTCCGTCTTCAGTTAAGAGAATAGCTGTTCTTGACAGAACAAAAGAAGCCGGTTCAATTGGTGAACCTTTGTATTTAGATGTAGTTGCAGCTCTTCAAGGTAAAGACATAAGAGTTATCGGCGGAAGATATGGTCTGTCATCTAAAGAATTTACTCCGTCAATGGTACTTGCTGTATATAAACACTTGGCAAACAATGGTTTCCACGGATTTACAGTCGGTATTAATGATGATGTAACTAACAAATCTTTAGATTATTCAGAACACATCGTAACCGAACCTGAAGGTACTACAAATTGTATGTTCTGGGGTTTGGGCTCAGACGGTACTGTAGGTGCTAACAAAAATTCAATTAAGATTATCGGTCAATATACAAACAAAGATGCTCAAGCATACTTTGCATATGACTCAAAAAAATCATTTGGTGTAACGGTTTCTCACTTACGTTTTGGTGATAAGCAAATTAAGTCAACTTATCTTATCACTGCACCGGATTTCGTTTCTTGTTCGGCTCACGCTTATATAGGAAGATATGATCTTCTTAAAGGTATTAAAGAAGGCGGAACATTCCTTCTAAATTCACCTTGGTCAAAAGAAGAAGCTTTCTCACACTTAACAAGAGATATGCAGGAAACAATTATTAACAAAAAAATTAAATTCTACAATGTAGATGCTGAAAAGTTAATCAAAGAACAACCGGGATTGCGCGGTAAGGGTGCTAACACTGTTATGATGGTAGCATACTTCAAAGTTTCCGGAATTATTCCGTTTGAACAAGCGTATGAAGGTATGCGAGCTATGACAACTAAGACCTTCAAAAAGAAAGGTGATGATGTTGTTAACATGAACTTAGCTCTTATTGATGCAGCTATAAACGCAACTGAAGAAGTTGTGGTTCCTGCTTCATTAGACGGCGTTGCTCATGCAGATGATGTTAAGCTTATCTCTGACGATGCTTCTGAATTTGCTAAGAAAATTATTGAACCTTCAATGCGTCAAAAAGGTGATGATATACCGGTTTCAGCAATGAGCAATGATGGTGTAATTCCGACAGGAACAGCTTGTCTTGAAAAACGCGGTATCGCACCTCGTGTTCCTCACTGGAATAGTGAAACATGTATTCAGTGCGGTATTTGTGCATCTGCTTGCCCTCACGCAGCAATAAGAACAAAACTTATAGAAGCAGATGATTTAAAAAATGCTCCGGCATCATTTAATACAGTTGATGCTAAACCGAATGATCACGGTGAAAAATTCAAAATTCAAGTATATTGCGATGATTGTACAGGTTGTGGTGTATGCTTGGATCAATGTCCGATGTCAAAAGTTCCGGGTAAAGAAGTTCTTACTTGGTCAACCATTGAAAAAGAAGTTGAGGAAGGACAAAGAGAAAACGAAAAATTCTTTGACGAATTACCTGATAACGTAATGGGTAAGAATACAACAAAGACTATAAAAGGTGCGATGTTGCGTAAACCGTTATTTGAATTTTCAGGTGCTTGTGCAGGTTGCGGTGAAACACCTTATGTTAAACTTGTTTCACAACTGTTCGGTGAAAATGCAATTGTAGCAAACGCAACAGGTTGTTCTTCTATCTACTCGGGTACTTTCCCGACAATTCCTTATACAACAACGAAGGAAGGAAGAGGACCTGCTTGGGCAAACTCATTATTTGAAGATAATGCTGAATTCGGTTTTGGTATGAGATTGGCTGTTGATGCTAACAGAGAACTTTTGAAA
>CAJOOA010000071.1 GCA_905236055.1 Candidatus Gastranaerophilales bacterium
CGGGCTCAGTACGAGTTCCGAATTGGAGGAGTACGTCAACGAACTTCGATTGGCGAAGATACAAGCCGCCCGAGGACCGTAATAAAATATTCATTTTGATGCGCTTGTAAACTTTTCTTACAATAAATTAACATATTATTGCGTGCAAGATATTTTGCTGTCAAAATATAAACCTAAGGAGTTACGCATGCCGACTTCATATTCAACTAAAAATCAAAAAGATAAAGAACTGTCCGAGCTTATGCCTCAAAATATTGATGCGGAAGAGGCAATTCTTGGTGCAATTCTTGTAAGTCCGGCGTGTATGAACCGTGTTGTAGAGCATTTGAGCCCCGAATCTTTCTATAAGCCGGCTCATCGGTACGTTTACGAAGCAATGCTCCAACTCTATAACAGCGAAACAAAAATCGATATAGTATCCGTATCGGATACTCTTAACGTAACTCAAAAACTTGAATTGGTCGGCGGTCGTGCGTTCATAAATGATTTAAGCTACAAAACCATTACAACAACGAACGTCGAATACTATGCAAAAATAGTTCAGGAAAAAGCTATCAAGCGGTCGCTTATCAGCGCAGGTTCGGAAATTATCAATGCAGGTTATGATTTAAACCCGGTAGAAGAGTCCCTCGATACCGCCGAAAAACTTATCTATGAAATTTCTTCACAAAAAAATTCGTCAGCATTATTGCCGATTAAAGATTTGGTATACGACTCTTATTCAAAGCTTGAGGACAGAGCCAAAAACAAAGGCAAATTGACAGGTGTCGCATCGCATTTTTACGATTTGGACAACCTTTATACAAACGGGTTCCAAAAATCCGACTTAATAATAATTGCCGCACGTCCGGCAATGGGTAAAACATCTTTGGCACTGAATATTGCCCAGAACGTTGCCTTAAAAGAAAATGTTCCGGTTGCAATATTTTCTCTGGAAATGTCAAAAGAACAACTAACCCAACGTCTTCTGGGTGCGGAAGCCGAAGTTGATGCAAGCAGAATTAAAACAGGTGATTTGAACTCAAAAGATTGGGACAAACTTGCCATTGCTATGGATAAGTTTTCTCAATCAAAGCTCTTTATAGATGACACTGCGGGCTGTACCATAACGGATTTGAGAGCAAAATGCAGACGGCTTGCCATGTCGGAGAAGGATTTGGGATTAATCGTTATAGACTATTTGCAGCTTATAGAGGGCTCTAGCAGAGAAGACCGTATGCAGCAAATTTCAAGTATTTCAAGAGGGTTGAAAATACTTGCAAAAGAACTCAATGTTCCGATTATTGCACTTTCTCAGTTATCCCGTGCAGTAGAAGGCAGAACCGATAAAAGGCCTTTGCTTTCAGACTTGAGAGAATCCGGTTCTATCGAGCAGGATGCCGATATTGTAATGTTTATTTATCGTGATGACTATTACAAAACCGCCGGCGATGACGAAGATGTTACAGAAAGAGCACTGAGCAAAGGCGAAGCCGAAATAATTATTGCTAAAAACAGAAACGGCCCCGTCGGAAGTATTAAACTTTTGTTCCAAAACAATATTACAAAATTCAAGAATAAAACCAACGCAACAGACGTGTTTTAATATTGTTGCGGTATTTTATCCGCTTTGTGCATAATTCAGCCACAACGAATTATTGCAAAACGCTTAATATTGTGATAAAATCTTGCTGAAAAGGGGGCTATATGCAAGTTCCGGCAGTGTGTGCAAGCAAGTTTTCGGCAATTGATTCAAATATAAATAAAGTTGATAAAAAAACCGAGCAGTGTTCCGAATGCGGCTCAAATTCCGTGTGCACACCTTGCAGAAGCCGCGATTCGCAAATCGATATGAACGATATCGCCGAATGGAAGTATTTTTGTCAGGAACAAATCATATTAAATAACATAGACTATATAGCATAAAATGAAGCAATCGAATTTATCAAATTCTACACTAATTCTTGGGTTTTTTGACGGGATTCATATCGGACACAGAAAAGTTATTGAATCTGCCGTCAATTTTGCACACCAAACCGGCTCAAAGACCGTGCTCTTGACCTTTCCCGAATCCCCTGCCGAGTATTTTAACGGGAAAAATGAATATATTTATAACCGAAATTTTAATTATGAAATTATCAAAAGCTTGGGCGTCGATGTTATTAACGAAGAAAATTTCTCGGATTTGGTTAACATTACGGCAGAAGATTACCTGAAAGCCATAATCGAAAAATATTCGCCCATCGGAATTTTCACCGGATTTAATCACACTTTCGGCGCAAACAGACAAGGAACGCCCGAACTTTTTAAGAAGTATGAAGCTAAATATAATTACAAATATTTTTGCATAGAACCTGTAAAAAAAGATAACGCCATTGTGTCCTCAACCTTGATAAAAGAATTGTTAAAAAACGGTGAGGTTGAATCCGCAAATAATTTGCTCAACAGCAATTTTGTCCTTGAATCCGAAGTCATCAAAGGCGTTCAAAGAGGTCGGGAATTGGGCTTTCCGACCGCCAACATGGTTTATCCCGATAAGATTATCGGCTTGCCTTTCGGGGTTTACAAAGTCGATGTGCTGAACAAAACAGGAGTTATGAATTGGGGTATCAAACCCACCTTTAATAATGAAAATCCTATATTGGAAGTTCACATACCTGGTTTTAACGGGGATTTGTACGGCAAACGGCTCAAGCTGAAAGTCTTGAAAAGAATTAGGGGAGAGAAAAAATTCAATTCAACGGAAGATTTAAAATCACAAATACATAAGGATATAGAAGAATGCTTAAAGTAGTTATTATAGGTTACGGAGAGATGTTTACGAACCTTATTGCAGGTGCTTTGGATGCGGATTGCGACATTGTAGGCGTGCTCAGAAAAGATACGATAAAATATCCTCATTTTATAAAAAAACTTAAAGATATTTTCAATCCTTCCGTGGAATACAACTATATAAAAAGCTACAAACTGCCGGAAATAGAGAACGTCAAAGGCGTAAACGACAAGAAATTCAGAAAAAAATTACTGAAATTGAATCCGGATATAATCCTTGTAGGGTCTTGGGGAGAAAGGTTTGAAAAACAGACCTATGATATTCCGAAAATTGCTTCAATAAACGCACATCCGTCGCTTTTACCAAAATATCGGGGACCGAATCCGTATTTTTGGGCAATCAGAAATATGGAGCAAGAAACAGGGGTAACATTCCACTTGATTGACGAAGGTTATGACACGGGCGCTATTCTTGCGCAAGAGATTGTAAAAATTTACCCTTCGGATACAGGAAAATCACTTAAGCAAAGAGTTGTGCTAACTGCGAGGGGAATTTGCTGTGAACTCTTAAAAACCTTGAAAGAGGATATTATAATTCCACTCCAACAAGCCGAAGATAAATCGTCTTACTACTCCTATCCGGAGGGACTTGAACTTGATTTCAAAAAAAGTGCAGAAGAAAATTATGCACTGATAAGAGCCATTTACCCGTGGTACAAAACCGTATTTTATAATATTGAAACCGCACTTGCACCAAATCCGCTTAAAACTTTTGTGGAAGAAAACTCTACGGAATATGTTCATCCCGGCACGATAACTTTTCTTGATATCCCACAAAAGACCATATCCGTACTGTGCGGAGACGGTAAGGTTCTAAAGATGGCTGATGTTAATCTATTCAGCAATTGCGACAAGCCGTTTACCAAAAACTATCTTACAAGAGAAGTAAAAGTCGGAGACGTTTTATTCTAAAAACTCAATAATCTCTTTCTGAGTAAAGCCGACTTCCTTAACCTGCTTTTTCCCGCAAGGAAGAATAAGTATAATTTCGTTGTTTATGGCTTTTTTATCCTTCTGCATCAGCCGTGCCAACTCATTCACATCAAACTTTCTGCCGATATTTATATTCTTAAAATTGTATTTCTCTAACAATTCATTGGATAAACGGTAGTAGGCATAATTTATCAACCTCTTTTTATATGCAACATTTATGGCAAAGAAAAGACCGTAAACAACCGCCTCGCCGTGCGTATATTTTTTGTATTTAGTAATGCTTTCCAACGCATGCCCCAATGTATGACCGAGATTTAATATTTTTCTCAAAGAAGCTTCTTTTTCATCCTTTTCAACTACAGATATTTTAAGCTTTAGAGAATAATCTATAATCCGTACAAGCGTTGCCTCATCCATTTCAAAAAACTTTTCGTAACACAAGGACAAGTATTCGTAGAAGTAAATGGGTTTATCGTACCCGCAATTTTCTTCAATAAATGCATATTTTAGGATTTCTCCCAGTCCGGAAAGCAACTCTTTTTTAGCCAGAGTTTTTAAAAAATTGATATTTATAAATACCGCTTCCGGCTGATGAAATGCCCCTATAAGATTTTTCCCGTCAGGTAAATCGATTGCGGTTTTTCCCCCTACGGAAGAATCCACCATTGAAAGCAAAGTCGTAGGCACCTGAATGTACGAAATTCCGCGCATATAAGTGGCGGCAACAAATCCCGTTATATCACCTACAACGCCCCCTCCTATTGCAATCAAAACATCATGCCTTGTTAAACCGATATCGTACGCTTTTTCTATTATTTTTAAATAGTTTTTGTAATTCTTTTCTTTTTCTCCGTCCGGCAGTATAAAAATCTCGTTTTTATCAAGAGCCAATGCGCGTTTATACAGTTTATAAACCTTTTTAGATATGACAAAAAGCCGTTTTCTGTCGGCTGTCATTTTATCTATGTCAGCTTTCAACACTTCCAACTCATTATCGGAAATCTCTATATTATAATCATTAACTTCTACATGAAGAACTTGTTTCATCTATACTTCCCATTATAAAATCAACTATCTCATCTTCTGACATATTATCTGTTTCAATTACATAATGCGCTTTCAGATAATTGTGCTCCCGCTTTTTCAAAAGATTTTCAAGAGCTGCCTTTGGATTATCATTTTGCAATAGAGGTCTGGTAGTCTCCTTCGATATCCTATAATATAATACATCAAGGTTTGATTTCAAATAAAAAACCGTTCCGAAATTCAGCAAAGTATTTCGGTTATCAGGATTTTCAAAAGCCCCTCCGCCTACGGAAATAATCTTATTTTCACCGCAGCAAACCATTTTTATGGTGTCATATTCCAGCTTCCTGAAATAATCTTCGGAAAATTTTTCAAATATCTCGGAAATCTTCAGCCCTTGAGTTTTTTCAACAACACTATCCGTATCTACAAGCGTAAATCCCGCCAGTTTCTCCGATAGTTTAAGCCCTATATAAGATTTGCCGCTACCGGGCATGCCGACTAAAATAATGTTATTTTTTTTCATAGTGGGCCTTCATTTCGGCTAAACTGTCTCCGCCGATTTTTGAAAGTAATTCATCAACAAGAATGATAGCAACCCTCGCCTCTGCAACAACAGCGCAAGCAGGAACGGCACAGACGTCAGAACGCTCGAAATGAGCCACTGCCGGTGTCATATCCTTGATATCAACCGTCGCAAGCGGTTTACGCATTGTCGGAATCGGCTTCATAGTTCCTTTTATAATAAGCGTGCTTCCGTTTGTCATACCGCCTTCAATACCGCCAGCATTATTCGTTTGACGATATATTTCTTTGTTTTTTGCGACAAATATTTCGTCATGCATCTGAGAACCCCTTAGTCCTGCAGAATCCACTCCTGCCCCGACTTCCACCGCTTTTACGGCAGGAATGCTCATAACAGCTTGTGCAAGCCGTCCATCTAAAGCGTTATCCCAATGCACATAAGAACCCAATCCTATAGGCAAGTTTCCATATATAACTTCAAATCTGCCCCCGAGAGTATCCCCTTCTTCAGCCGCTTCATCTATGGCTTTGCGCATTCTGTCGGAAGTTAAATCATCAGCGCACATAACGTCAGATTTTTCGGATTTTTCTTTTATCAAAGTATAAGTTTTGGGATAAAAATCCAACTTAACATTACCGATTTGAACAACATGGCTAAAACCAACAATCCCGAATTCTTTGAGTATTTGCTTGGCAATTGAGCCCACAGCAACCTCTATCGCGGTTTTTCTTGCGCTTGAGCGCTCCAAAACATCACGCAAATCCTTCAGGTCATATTTAACAGAACCCGCATAGTCGGCATGCCCCGGACGAACCTTCGTAAAAGATTTCTCCTCCAATTTTTTCAGAACATCCTCGGTCGGGTATTCGTAATCCGAAACGGACATTACATCCTGCCAATTGATAAAATCTTTGTTTACAATTTCAAGACAAATCGGCGCACCGGTTGTTTTTCCCATTCTTACGCCGGATTTGATTTCAACCTTGTCGGTTTCAATTTTCATCCTGTCCCCGCGGCCGTAACCGGTTTGTCTTCTCGCAAGGTCTTTATTTATAACCTCCGGCTTGATTCTGATACCCGCCGGCACACCTTCAATTATGGCATTCAAACATTTGCCATGACTCTCCCCTGATGTTAAAAATCTGAATCTTTTCATTGTCATAGAATAATTATATTAGATAAACACTTTTTAGACAACAACAGACATCGACAAATATCGATGTCTGCTCATTAAAAACTTTAATCCGATTACAGGTCGGAGAAAGAAGGTGACGGCTTGATGTTGTGATGAATTCTGTCAAATTCATCATTAGCAGGGTCTGCATAACCCCAAAGCGCCTTCCAACCCCTTACCAAGAAATTGGATTTTTTATTGTACAAGGGCTCAATCGGTTTACCCGTAGCTCTGTTTTTCAAAACATACATATCTTCTGCCATAAGTTGAGAATATCCCTGATTAACAACATATTCAGGATCTGTCAATTGTTCCGGAGTAACCTCAGCCATTGCAGGCATTACTGCCACCAAAGACAACGCTAAACTTAATAAAATAATCTTTCTATCCATAGCACCCATTCTTATTTAACTCTATCACACGACTCCATTATAATCTTTTCTAAAGAATTAATCAAGTCAGATTCGGGAACTCTTGCAACTATCTCTCCCTTTTTAAAGATATACCCTTCACCGATTGCTCCCGCTATACCAAAATCAGCATGTTTTGCTTCTCCGGGACCATTGACAGGGCAGCCCATGACGGCTATTGTTATAGGCATATCTAAGTTCTTAAATCTTTCTTCAACCTTTTTTGCCAACCCGATTAAATCAATTTGGGTTCTGCCGCAAGTCGGACACGATATAAAATTCACCCCTCTTTCCCTTAAACCCAATGATTTAAGGATTCCGTAACCCGCTTCAACCTCTTCGACAGGGTTCTCCGTAAGGGAGACTCTTATAGTATCCCCTATTCCTTCGGAAAGCAATGTCCCTATTCCTGCCGCAGATTTTATCAATCCCATCTTCAGAGTTCCCGCCTCGGTTACTCCGAGATGCAGAGGATAATCAATCATAACGGATATTTTTCTGTACGCTTCAATCGTGGTCATAACGTCAGATGACTTCAGCGAAAGTTTTATATCATAAAAATTAAGGTCCTCTAAAATCTCTATATGCCTCAGTGCGCTTTTTATCATCTTGTCTTCAAGCGGAATGTCCAATGCAGCAAACTCTTTTTCCAACGAACCGGCATTGATTCCTATTCTTATAGGTATGTTGTGCGCTTTTGCGGCTTCCACCACCTTAATTGTATGCTCTTTGTTTCCTATATTCCCCGGATTAATTCTGAGAGCATGGATTCCGTTTTCTATGCATTTCAGCGCCAATCTGTAATCAAAATGAATGTCCGCAACCAAGGGCACTTGTGATTTTTTCACAATATCCTTTATTGCCTCAGCTGCATCTTTGTTAAGCACAGCCAATCTTACGATTTCACAGCCGGCAGATGCAAGTTCATTAATTTGTGCGAGGGTTTTTGCGACATCTCTTGTATCTGTGTTACACATCGACTGGACGGTAATCGGAGCATTTCCTCCTATATTTACCCCCCCTATAGAAATTTGTCTCGATTTTCTTCTCATTATTGTCATGATAAAATTGTAGCATAAATTTGTTCAAAGGAGTAATTATGAAAATAGCGGTTATATCTGATATCCACGGGAATATGGAAGCACTTAATGCAGTTTTGGAAGATATTAAAACGAATAATTGCGACAAAATCTTTTGTCTTGGAGATTATGCAATGGCAGGTCCAGAACCCGCCGAAGCAATTAACAAAATTATGCAGCTTAAAAATGCAACCTTGATTCAGGGAAACACCGATTGGATGATTGCGAATTATACAGACGAAGTTTACAACTCAATAAAATCGGCAGCACCAGTTATGGCAGAGGCACTAAAAAACGATTTCGAAATACTTTCTTCCGAGCAAAAAGAATTTCTGAAAAA
Source organism: Candidatus Gastranaerophilales bacterium (assembly GCA_905236055.1). Taxonomy (GTDB): domain Bacteria; phylum Cyanobacteriota; class Vampirovibrionia; order Gastranaerophilales; family Gastranaerophilaceae; genus CAG-196. Next base: position 8,300 of record CAJOOA010000071.1, read on the forward strand.
TTTGCCCGAAAATTTGGAAATCGTTGAAGACGGCGTAAAAATTATGCTTGTACACGGTTCGCCGAGAAAAAACAACGAAAATATTTTACCCGATACGCCACTCGAAGAAGTTGAAAAAATGGTTGAGGGAGTAAATTCAGATATTATCCTATGCGGTCATACTCATATGCCCTGCGGATTTCAAACAACAGACAAAAAAACCGTGGTAAATGTCGGAAGTGTCGGACGTCCGTTTACGGATGAACCAAAATCATGCTACTTATTAATGAATATCAACAACGGAAAATGTCTTTTTGAACACAAGTTTGTGGAATACGATAACAAAAAGGCCGCAGAAAAAATGCTTTTAAGAAGTTTTGAGGGTAGAGAAAAACTCGCCCAAACCTTAATTAAGCCGATTGAAAGACATTTCTAAAATCTTACGCAATCTCTGATTTCGTCTTTTTGGGAAGTTGAATCAATTCGGCATGCTCGCCAAAACCCATTTGAGTTTCGGTTTTTTCTTCCTCGAGTTCAACCATTTCTTTTGTAATGGTAAATTTCTTGATAGAAGAATCCGACGGAATGTCATACATAACATCAAGCATAAGTTCTTCAACTATTGATTTTAAAGCCCTTGCACCCGTTTTGCGTTTAATTGCTTTTTCCGCAATCATATCAACTGCTTCGGGTTCAAAATCAAGCTCAACACCGTCCATTTCTAACAAACATTTGTATTGTTTGAGGACCGCATTCTTTGGCTCAGTAAGAATCATCTTCAAGGTTTCTTTATTCAAAGCATCCAAAACTGCATAAACAGGAACACGACCTATGAATTCAGGTATAAGTCCGAACTTAAGCAAATCTTCCGGCTGAAGCTTTTTAAGAAGTTTTGCGGAGGCCTCTTCTTTTTCGGCTTTTGTTTTCGCTGTTTTTCCGAAACCTACGGAAGAACCCTCTTTTACACGGTGTTCAATAATTTTATCCAAATCAACAAACGCACCGCCGACGATGAACAAAATATTGCTTGTATCAATTTGAATCATATCGGCTTGCGGATGCTTACGGCCACCTTGAGGCGGAACATTGGCAAGCGTTCCCTCGATAAGTTTCAGCAAAGCTTGTTGAACACCTTCACCCGAAACATCACGAGTAATTGAAGTGTTTTCAGACTTACGTGCGATTTTATCAATTTCATCAATATAAATTATGCCTCTCTCTGCTTTTTTCGCATCATAGTCGGCATTTTGGTACAGACGTAACAAAATATTTTCAACGTCATCCCCGACATAACCGGCTTCTGTCAAAGTTGTTGCATCAGCTACGGCAAACGGTACGTCAAGCATCTTTGCCAAAGTTTGTGCCAAAAGCGTTTTACCTGAGCCGGTCGGTCCGACAAGCAGAATATTTGATTTTTGGATTTCAACATCGTTCTTATCATCGGCATTATTATGTTTTAATCTCTTGTAATGGTTATAAACAGCCACCGACAAAACTTTCTTTGCATCGTCTTGGCCAACGATATGTTCATCCAAATACGCTTTTATTTCATGCGGCTTTGGTATCGGTTTATCATCATTTTCCGATTCTTTTGCTTTCTTTTCGGTCTTATCGGATTTTTCTTTACCCTCAAAAAATTCTTCATCCAATATTTCGTTACACAAGTCTACGCATTCATCACAAATGAATACATCCGGACCTGCGATAAGTTTCTTAACCTGATCCTGCGTTTTACCGCAAAATGAACATTTTAATCTGTCGTTTGATGGCATATATTTTTAACCTTTATTTTTAACTGTTTGCTAACGGATAAGGAGTTTATCTTTTACCTGTTACAGTTACCCCTTTACCCCTATCCCTCTTTGGTGATAACTTTGTCAATCATGCCGTATTCAAGTGCCTCTTGAGGAGTCATTATGTAATCACGGTCTGTATCTTTTTCAATTTTCTTAATTGATTGACCTGTATTTGAAGCCATAATTTCATTCAAGGTCTTTTTAATTCTCAAAATTTCTTGTGCCTGAATTTCAATATCGGTTGCCTGACCTTGAGCACCGCCTAGCGGCTGGTGAATAAGAACTCTTGAATGAGGAAGAGCCATTCTCTTACCCTTTGTACCTGAGCAAAGAAGAAATGCGCCCATTGATGCAGCTTGACCCAGACAAATGGTTTGAACGTCTGCTCTGATATGCTGCATTGTATCATATATTGCAAGCCCTGCAGTTACGCTTCCTCCGGGCGAATTGATATAAAGCATTATGTCCTTTTCAGGATTTTCGCTATCCAAAAGCAACATTTGTGCAACAACAAGATTTGCTACCATATCGTCAATCTGTGTGCCCAAAAATATGATTCTTTCTCTTAACAATCTTGAAAAAATATCAAAAGCCCTTTCGCCTCTGCTTGATTGTTCAATTACTGTAGGGACATAACTTGCAAAGCTCATTTTATTTTCCTTTCTTCTATCTAACGTATAAAACTTCATTATCAATTATACATCATTCAGCAACGTAAACAATAATGAATCTGTATGAAATATAACAAGTACATTATAGCACAAATACGAGATAAGTTAAATTTTGTTAATATCATTGCGCTAATTAATCTTATTGTTGACTTTAGTTTGTGACGAATGTACAATGATACTGTGATTTTGGGGATATTTATATGGAGTTAGGAATATGGAAGAAAGAAACAGTCACATTTTATCATTTTTAGAAAATAAGACAGCCGAATATGCCGACAGAATAGCCGTAGGTATGAAGAGTGCATACGGATGGTCGGAAATGACTTACAAAGGAGTCGGTCTGTTATCAAGGAAACTCGCAAGATACCTGATTGAAGATTTGGAAATCAAAAAAGGCGAATGTCTTGCTATTTTATCCGAATCTAAACCGCAATATGCACCTTGCGTATTTGCATCCGTTTTGACAGGTACAATAACCGTTCCTCTTGATATAAAACTTTCTAAGTATGAATTAAAATCCATACTTTCAGACTGCTTACCGACAGTTCTTATCTGTTCTCAGCATTACTTAGATACAGCTTTATATTTACAGAAGGAAATCCCGTCTATTCAGCATATTTTGATAAATGACGAACACGCTAATTACGGCGATATCAAAAATATTTATGAGTTGCCCGACAAATATGATGCAAAATGGAGACAAAGAAGTTCCAAATCAACGGCGCTGATAATTTACACATCAGGCACAACAGGAGCTCCAAAAGGGGTTGAAATATCTTTTGCGAACATAAATGCACAACTTGAAGACTTAACCTTTGCAATTGGAAAAATAATTAAAAATAATCCACATACCACAATGTTATCAATATTACCGATGAATCACTTGTTTGAAATGACTGTCGGTTTTTCAACATTCCTGAGCTTCGGTCATACGGTTTATTACACAACCAGCTTAAAGCCGAACGATATTGCAAGCGTTATGCAGGAAAAGAAAGTGGAATTTATGCTTGTTGTTCCGGCATTTTTAAAACTTCTCAAAGCCGGTGTTGAAAAGAAAATTAATGCGCTGCCTCCGATTGCGAAATTTGGCTTCAATGTAATGTATCACTTGGCAAGATTCCTGCCTACATACAATATGAGAAGAAAATTATTCAAGAAAATACACGAGGCATTCGGTGGAAACTTCTGGGGTTGTATCTCCGGAGGCGCACCTTTGGATGTTGAAGTAGGTAAATTCTTCGAAAGAATCGGTATAAGAGTTTATCAGGGATATGGTTTATCTGAAACAAGCCCTGTTGTTTCCGTTAATATCGATCAACCGGGCAATTTGGCATCAGTCGGTCCGGCTCTGCCTCATTATGAAGCGAGAACAGACGAGACAACCGGAGAATTATTGCTCAGAGGCCCGTCCGTAATGAAGGGATATCATAATCAGCCGGAAATGACTGCAGAAATGATTGACGAAGAGGGTTGGCTTCATACAGGTGATATAGCAAGAATCGACAGCAACCGTCACATATACATTACCGGTCGTATTAAGAATATGATAGTACTTCAGGGCGGGAAAAAGGTATTCCCCGAAGAAGTTGAGGCAATTCTTGAAAACAGCAATTATGTTCAGGAAGTCTGCGTACTCGGAACAGTCAGAGAATTCGGTGCAAAAGACGGAACAGAAGAAGTTACTGCCGTAATCGTTCCTAAAAAAGAAATGTATGACAATTATTCTAAAGACGACATTGAAAGAATGATTAAAGTAGAAGTTAAAACGCTTTCCGAGCACCTTGCTTCTTACAAAAGACCTACAAATGTAATTATTAACGAAGGACCTCTTCCGAGAACCACAACTCTCAAGGTTAAGAGAAAAGAAGTAAAGGCACTTATTCACGCTTAAACCGCAGAACAGTGAGTTGTTATGGTAACAAAATCAATTACAGCTGCAACCGTCGGAATTAATGCCTGCAAAGTAGAGGTAGAGGTTGATGTTGCCAATTCACTGCCTAATATAAGCATAGTCGGACTGCCTGATAATTCGGTGAATGAGGCACGTGAGCGCGTACATTCGGCCATAAAAAATTCAAATTTTTCGTTTCCGTCAGGGCGGGTAATCGTTAACCTTGCACCTGCTGATATCAAAAAAGAAGGTACTCATTTTGACTTGGCTATTGCAATAGGAATTCTTAAAGAACAAGGGGTTGAATTACCTGACAGCGAAGAAATCGCTTTTATAGGAGAACTCTCTCTTGATGGCTCTTTGAGGAGAGTAAGCGGTGTTTTACCGCTTGTTTCAGGGCTAAAAGAGTTGGGAGTTAAAACTTTCTTTGTGCCGAAAGAAAATTCAAAGGAAGCCGCACTTGTTCAGGGAATAAATGTCTACGGTGCAGAGCATTTGCGGGATATTGTTTCTCATTTTGAGGGTGAACCCATTGAACCGACTTCGGTTGATATAAACAAGTATCTTGAAGAGCACTCCAATCAGGACTATACCTACGATTTTAAAGATGTAAAAGGTCAGCAGAAAGCAAAGCGGGCGCTGGAAATCGCTGCAGCGGGCGGACATAATATACTTATGACAGGTTCCCCGGGATCAGGCAAAACTATGATGGCAAAATGTATGGCATCAATTCTTCCGCCTTTAGAACTTAAAGAGGCAATGGAATTGACTAAAATATACAGCATTTGCGGGCTTTTGAGCCCAAATGAGCCACTTATGACAAAGCGTCCCTACAGAGCGGTACACCACACCGCTTCGCCAAACGGAATTATAGGAGGCGGAACTAATCCGAAGCCGGGAGAAATTACCCTTGCACACAGAGGGGTGCTGTTTTTAGATGAAATGGTGGAATTTCCAAGGCAAGTTTTGGAAGTCTTACGCCAGCCGCTCGAAGATGGAGAAGTCGTAATTTCACGTTCAAAAACCTCCGTAAGATATCCCTCGCAATTTATGCTTTTGGGCGCTATGAATCCTTGCCCATGCGGATTTTTGGGGGACAGAGAAAAACAATGCACATGCACTGATGTTCAGGTGCAAAGGTATAAATCACGGCTTTCAGGGCCGCTCTTGGATAGAATTGATTTGATTATAACCGTTCCGAGATTGACAACCGAAGAATTGAACAACAACAAAACCGAGGCCGAACCGTCATCAAAAATAAGAGAAAGAGTCGTTAAGGCGAGGAAAATTCAGGCAAAACGGTATGAAAACGAAGGGATTTTGACTAACTCGGAATTGAGCGCAAGTATGGTAAAAAAATACTGTCGGCTCGATGAAAAAACCGCAGAGCTTATGAAAATTGCCTCGCAAAAGTATCAGCTTTC